>NZ_JBEOPC010000379.1:0-285 GCF_040309765.1 Psychrobacter sp. TB20-MNA-CIBAN-0197 | reverse complement strand
GTACCAATCACTAAAGCCAACTCAAGTACCAAACCAGCAATCCAGTGCCGCTATAAAGTTTATAAACTTTGACCAAGCAATTATAAATATAGGGAGCAATGCTGAAAACCAATTTGCCTACGATAACGAACAACCTAAGCACTCTGTGCTGGTTCATCCATTTAGCTTTGCTAATAGATTAGTGACTAATGCAGAGTATTTAGGCTTTATTAATAGCTCAGGCTATAGCAACCCGCAACATTGGCTAAGTGACGGCTGGGCACATATACAGGCTAATAATTTAAC
>NZ_JBEOPC010000378.1:0-285 GCF_040309765.1 Psychrobacter sp. TB20-MNA-CIBAN-0197 | reverse complement strand
CGTCGGCTCGGCCGCGGTGATGCAGGCGTGCCTGAACAAGCCGGCCGAGGAACTGCCCGACCCGGACACGCTCGCCGAGACGCTGCGTCCGCAGTTGTACAAGACCTTCAAGCCGGCGTTCCTCGGCCGGATGAAGGTCGTGCCGTACTACCCGATTTCCGACGACGTGCTGGCCGAGATCATCGAGCTGAAGCTCGAACGCATCCGCCGCCGGATCGAAGCGAACCACAAGGCCGCGTTCGAGTGGGACGAGTCGCTCGTCGACGCGGTGCTCGCGCGCTGCAC
>NZ_JBEOPC010000377.1:0-285 GCF_040309765.1 Psychrobacter sp. TB20-MNA-CIBAN-0197 | reverse complement strand
CCCCATGGTTTGCGCCACCGCATCGGGTGGTTACAGCGCCTTTATCAGCACCGACCCAGTCGGCTGCCAATAACGGAAAAAGGCCGGTGGCAAGAGCCACCAGCCATCAGCCTGTCGCTTGACGCTCGGGCTGGAGGAGCAAAGTCGATGCTTACTTCAGCTCGACTTTAGCGCCTGCTTCTTCCAGCTTCTTCTTGGCGTCTTCAGCCGCTTCTTTCGAAACGCCTTCAGCTACAACCTGAGGAGCGCCGTCTACTTTCTCTTTGGCTTCTTTCAGGCCCAGAC
>NZ_JBEOPC010000376.1:0-285 GCF_040309765.1 Psychrobacter sp. TB20-MNA-CIBAN-0197 | reverse complement strand
ACATAAGGGAGTTGCTGAATCGCGTTTTCAATCGGAAAAGTAACTTCTTCTTCAACTTGCTGCGGCGAAGCGCCAGGGTACATGGTAATAACCATGGCTTTTTTAAGCGTAAACTCAGGGTCTTCTAGTTGCCCTAAATCAAAGTACGAAACACTACCGCCAATTAATAGCAGCAGCGTAAACATCCAACTGATTACTTTTTTCTCTATGGAGAGTTGTGCAAAGCTCATAATTATAAGCCTCGCTCTTTATTCCATGCTCTTACTTTCATGCCTTCTTTTAGTG
>NZ_JBEOPC010000375.1:0-286 GCF_040309765.1 Psychrobacter sp. TB20-MNA-CIBAN-0197 | reverse complement strand
GTGATGAAGTGCGCATGTCCCTTGAAAAAGTACATGATAGCGATAACAAGAGCGCCCTTAACAACGGCTCTAATAATGGCGCTAATAAAGCTTCTAAGAATGGGTCGAGAAATACGTCCAGTATGCTATCTAGTGCTGGCAAGGTAAGCACAGACTCAGTTGCCAGTAACGCTACAGAAGCGGCAACGCCTAATTATTCTAAGCTGACGACGGCGAAGCTGGCGAAAGAATTGGGCTTTAAGACGCAAGAGTTAAACGATAAGCTCCTTGCCGCAGGCTATCTAAT
>NZ_JBEOPC010000374.1:0-286 GCF_040309765.1 Psychrobacter sp. TB20-MNA-CIBAN-0197 | reverse complement strand
AGTTGATACAAAACTAGCCCGCGGTATAGACCGTATTTTACCTAAATTTAAAGGCCGCTTTGAAGCCATTGCTGTACGCGTGCCTACTATTAACGTAACGGCTATGGATTTAAGTGTAACGGTTAATACCGATGTAGATTTAAATGCAGTAAATAATGCACTTAAAGCACAAGCAAAAGACCGCTTAGAAGGTATTTTAAGTTATACCGAAGAGCCGCTTGTATCGGTTGATTTTAATCACGACCCACATTCTTGTATTATTGATGGCACACAAACACGTGTTAGT
>NZ_JBEOPC010000373.1:0-286 GCF_040309765.1 Psychrobacter sp. TB20-MNA-CIBAN-0197 | reverse complement strand
ACCAACGGCCTTCACGCAGACGCTTGGCCAGCAAACTGCCGAGCACGGTGAGCAGAGCGAAACTGCCCAGCCAGACGCCCGACAACGTGAGGAAATCCCCGGCCACGCTCCAGCCGGAGCGGTTCGACGGTTGCTTGACCAGCCTGTCGACCTCATCCGCCGCGCGGTCGGCGCGCAGCCGCCAGGCATCGACCAGGTGTTCGTTGAGATCGAGTTTTTCCTGCACATCGTCGATGCTCGTACTGATCGCCCCGAGCAGACCACCCTGCACCAGCGGTTCCGGGTG
>NZ_JBEOPC010000372.1:0-286 GCF_040309765.1 Psychrobacter sp. TB20-MNA-CIBAN-0197 | reverse complement strand
GGTTTATGCACACGCTTCCTATATTACCGTCAATATCTCATCGCCAAATACCAAAAACTTACGTGACTTACAGAGTGGTGAAGCGTTGACTCAGCTACTTGATACGATTAAAAACCGTCACAACCAATTGGCAACAGAGTATGGCTTTTATGTGCCACTGGTCTTAAAAGTAGCGCCTGATTTAGAGCCGCTACAAGTGGATTATATCTCACAGCAGTTGTTAGATTTTGAGATTGATGGTTTGATAGCCACCAATACCACATTGAGCCGCGTCGGTGTCGAAGAC
>NZ_JBEOPC010000371.1:0-286 GCF_040309765.1 Psychrobacter sp. TB20-MNA-CIBAN-0197 | reverse complement strand
AGCGTAGATTGGTGCCGTGGGCGACATACCGCTGGTTGTTCAGATCGACCACGAAGACATACAGGTCATCCTGCAAGTAACCGCCCTTGAGTGAGTTGATCGCGGTCAGCGTGCCCTTCTCGTTCCTGGTCAGATCCGTCGCGGCTTTGTCCAGCAAGGCCCTGGCCTGCTCAGCCGAAGCCCGTGGCAAGTAGTAACCCACCGCGAGAATGCGCTGCCCGACGCGCTGATAGAACACATGCTTGCGCTCGACCTTGCCGTCGGCCCAGTTCTGCCAGCGGTATTC
>NZ_JBEOPC010000370.1:0-286 GCF_040309765.1 Psychrobacter sp. TB20-MNA-CIBAN-0197 | reverse complement strand
ATGTATTTGTTCGCGTCCTGGCGCTGGATCTGCAAGGCGAAGCACGCCGGCACCCGATCCGTCGACAACTGCTGATTCAGTGCGCTGCGCAGGAAATTCGGCAAGTCGTGATTCTGTTTGGGCAGCGTATACGCCGGGCAACGCTCCGGATCCGGCACGACGCGGAATTTCGCATTGGCCTCACCGAACTTGTAGGGCGATACCGAGAAATATGTGGTCTCAGTCGGACTGTCCGGCGGCGCTGACAGGGTTGCCAGCGCGATGAATAGATGACGGACCTGCCAGG
>NZ_JBEOPC010000369.1:0-286 GCF_040309765.1 Psychrobacter sp. TB20-MNA-CIBAN-0197 | reverse complement strand
GCGAGTCATTGCGCGACCAGCATAAAGCAGTGCGTTTAAATAACCCGGTTCGGTTTCGTAGTTATTATCAGTTAATAATAATACGGCTTGATCGAGTGCCCAGCGTTTACCTATTTCACCGTCTCTTTTAACACCCGCAAATTCACCATCAATATACACTTCAAATACGCCATTGCTTGGTGCGGTATAAAATACAAAAGCTATACGGTGCCAGGTATCAGGCTCAGATGTGCCAAAATAACCACTGTCGCTGGTTGATGCACCTAACCCACCAATAGGATTAATA
>NZ_JBEOPC010000368.1:0-286 GCF_040309765.1 Psychrobacter sp. TB20-MNA-CIBAN-0197 | reverse complement strand
GACCATCCGCTGGCCCTGCTGGAGACGGGCGCGGTCACCGACAATCAGCGGCAGACCTGGCGCGCGCTGCGCGATTTCGTGCAGTCGCCGGAGGCGCAGCGCATCGTGCTGGAAGCTGGCTTCCGGCCGGCTGATCTTTCGGTTTCCCTGGCCGACAGCCCCATCGCCGCGTCCAACGGCGTGGATCCCAGCCAGCCGCAGACCACGCTGCAAGTGCCCGGCCCGGCCGTGGTGGATGTGGTGCAGAACGTTTGGCAGTACACCAAGCGCAAGGCCAACATCTACC
>NZ_JBEOPC010000367.1:0-286 GCF_040309765.1 Psychrobacter sp. TB20-MNA-CIBAN-0197 | reverse complement strand
CCCCAGCCCAGACCACCGAGCAGCTCACCGCGGAATTCATCGGCCTGCGCCGGTGTGGCGAAGGCCTGGAACAGAGTGAACAGGTGCGAATTATCGGGATCTTTCGCTTCGCCCGGCGCCTTGGAGTCGGTGACGATCCGCGAGATCGCGTCCTTCATTTCCTTGGCGCTGGAGAACAGCGGAATGGTGTTGTCGTAGCTCTTCGACATCTTGCGACCGTCGAGGCCCGGCAAGGTGGCCACACTTTCTTCGATCAGCGCTTCGGGCATGGTGAAGAACTATCTGC
>NZ_JBEOPC010000366.1:0-287 GCF_040309765.1 Psychrobacter sp. TB20-MNA-CIBAN-0197 | reverse complement strand
AGCTTATACAATGGAGTTTCTTCAATATTATCTAAAGATTCGAGGAAACTCGAATTAGCCGAACTATTGCATAATGGCGTTAGAGTTGGAAAGACTCCAAAAAAAAATATTTTAGCTTTATTAGGAAAGCCAAACATTTCAGACTCCCTATACAATCAAGAGTTTGAAAAAGTGAAAAAATTAGATGTTCGTTTCTTCATGATGAACTTGGCCACTGAACGTGAAGATGCTTATCTGATATTGAAATATTTCGCGGTCGAAGCGAGTTATATTAACTATTATAAAAC
>NZ_JBEOPC010000365.1:0-287 GCF_040309765.1 Psychrobacter sp. TB20-MNA-CIBAN-0197 | reverse complement strand
TTATTTCGTCACGGCGACAAATTTAAAGTAGGTATTGCTTCAGCACCTGTGCCCGATATACGTTTATACGACACCATTTATCAAGAGCGTTATTCGGGTAACCCAAACACCGATCCACAAAGCTATGATAATACCTCGCCAATTAGTTTTGCTAAAAACCTCAGCGGTAAATTATTACTGATCCACGGTACTGGCGACGATAACGTGCACTATCAGGGGTCTGAGCGTTTAATTGACGAGCTTGTTAAGCATAATAAACAATTTGAGTTTTTTGCTTATCCTAATCG
>NZ_JBEOPC010000364.1:0-287 GCF_040309765.1 Psychrobacter sp. TB20-MNA-CIBAN-0197 | reverse complement strand
ACCGACTGGTGTGATTTGTCCTGTCCGTCCGACTTGCCACTCGATATCGTTGAGACGCGTCATCACCGTTTCGGCAGGGAATTTATAGGCAGTTGCCCAGCGTGGCTCGCGTGATAGGTAGCCAAGTTGCTGCTGTAACGCAAGGCTGTTGACCTTAATCACCATACCATCGATTTCAAATGGCAGATCGCTACGCCCTTCTATCACTGACTCATAATAGGTCTGCGCGGCGCGTGGATTTGCCACTACTTCTACCGCGCTGACCGTAAATCCAAGCTCGGTAAGCC
>NZ_JBEOPC010000363.1:0-287 GCF_040309765.1 Psychrobacter sp. TB20-MNA-CIBAN-0197 | reverse complement strand
CCCAGATCTCGCGAGCGCTTGATGAACGCCAGCGTGTGCAGGTCATCGCTGCCGTACACGCGGTAACCGCTGTCGGTGCGATTGGCCGCTTTGAGCAGGCCGATCGACTCGTAATAGCGGATCATTTTTGCACTCAGGCCACTCTGTCGGGCTGCTTGGCCGATGTTCATCGGTGTTCCTCCAGGTCCTTGGGTTTCCAGGTTTTCAACAGTAGCGCATTGCTCACCACGCTGACGCTCGACAGCGCCATCGCCGCGCCGGCCAGCACCGGATTGAGGAAGCCGAAC
>NZ_JBEOPC010000362.1:0-287 GCF_040309765.1 Psychrobacter sp. TB20-MNA-CIBAN-0197 | reverse complement strand
CGTGGTACCAAAGTATTTTTTCTTAGCATACATGGTTTGCTGGGCAACAAAACCATGCCAAGCACCTAAAGACTGCGTGTACTGAGAAGTATCATTGTCATACTCTTCCATATCTTGACGCATGATTTTTGCAGTATACTTTGCAATATCCAAACCTGTTTTGAAGCGGTTTTGTGCCATCATACGTGCTGCATCGGTTTCGCTGATATTTTGCCAGTTACCGTGCTTTTGCTTTAATTCACGTACTAAATCGATCGCTGATTTATAAACAGTTGACATCTATAGTC
>NZ_JBEOPC010000361.1:0-287 GCF_040309765.1 Psychrobacter sp. TB20-MNA-CIBAN-0197 | reverse complement strand
GTATTAGCCCCTTTTCAAACTTCGTTACTTCAACAAGTTCGCAGAGCTGTGCAAATGTTTTTAACAACCAGCGGTAAAGAGCAAATAGATTATATTGTATTAACGGGCGGTACATCGATGATAAAAGGTATCGACCGATTGCTTATTGAAGAACTCGGTATCCACTCAGTTGTTGCAGAGCCTTTTGTAAATATGGAAATTTCCCCAAAGGTAGACCGTAATATAATGCAGCGTCACAAAACGCAGTTTGCAATTGCAACAGGGTTGGCATTAAGGAGTTTTTCAAC
>NZ_JBEOPC010000360.1:0-287 GCF_040309765.1 Psychrobacter sp. TB20-MNA-CIBAN-0197 | reverse complement strand
ATTAAATACGGTTTACTTATTACAGGGTTATTTTTTCTTAGTGCCTGCACCAGCCCTCCTGAGGGAATAATACCCGTTAAAAACTTTGATATACAAAAATATAAAGGCAAATGGTTTGAAATAGCGCGTCTTAATCACTCATTCGAAGAAGGGATGGAGCAAGTTACCGCGACTTATTCAATTAACGACGACGGCACAGTAAAGGTCCTTAACAAAGGGTATTTAACGGATGATAAAAAATGGGATGACGCCGAAGGCTTAGCCAAGTTTGTTGAGGGCACCGACAC
>NZ_JBEOPC010000359.1:0-288 GCF_040309765.1 Psychrobacter sp. TB20-MNA-CIBAN-0197 | reverse complement strand
AAACCATCGTTTATTGCTTGGGCTATGCCATCGCCTACTTGTTCTTCGTTACCGTAGTCTGATGCGCAATCAAGATGGCGGTAACCTGCCTTAATGGCTTGGTATACCGTTTGCGCACAATCTTCTTGTGCTACTTTCCATAAACCGAACCCTACTGGAGGGATATTATTTAATGAACTCATTGGGAATTCCTGTTAAAAATGCATAATGACTTGGGTCTTGTATAAGACATAAGTTATTATACGAATCAAACAGTGTCAATACTGTGTTAACAGCAAAGTAGTAAAT
>NZ_JBEOPC010000358.1:0-288 GCF_040309765.1 Psychrobacter sp. TB20-MNA-CIBAN-0197 | reverse complement strand
ACGTAGGACAGATTGGCGAACGGCTCCAGGTTCATCGGTTGCAGGCCCAGATCGTATGCGGCCTCGGTGAACACTTGCGCGGTGGTCGCGTCACGTGTGGTTTTCTGTTTACCGCTGACGTCGCCGAACTGCAGATCACGTTTGACGTCGATGCGATGCCAGCTGTACGCGCCGCCGACCGTCAGGCGCAACGCGTCGATTTCATGGCCCAGATACGCACCCAAGTGGTAGCTGTCGACCGACGCCGACGAATGCGTGCCGCTGCCCATGCTCAACGAACTGTCGCTG
>NZ_JBEOPC010000357.1:0-288 GCF_040309765.1 Psychrobacter sp. TB20-MNA-CIBAN-0197 | reverse complement strand
ATTGGTGGGCGAGGGCGGTGAGGATCAACAACGTCGATCCGACCACCACGGCGTACACGCCGACGTCGAAGAACAGCGCACTGGCAATATGGATATCACCGAGCAACGGCACGCTGATGTGCCAGGTGTGAGTGGTCAGGAACGGATAACCGGCGAGCAGCGCACCGAGACCGGTGGCAGTGGCGAACAGCAGCCCGGTGCCCATCCAGCGCAATGGCCGCAGGCTCATTTGTGCTTCGACCCACTGCGTGCCGGCAACCATGTATTGCAGGATGAAGGCCACCGACA
>NZ_JBEOPC010000356.1:0-288 GCF_040309765.1 Psychrobacter sp. TB20-MNA-CIBAN-0197 | reverse complement strand
GCTCATTCGTTTTTGAAAAATGCTGACAGCCAAAAAAGCCTCTATGCGCCGAAAGCGGCGATGGGTGCGGCCCTTTTAAAATATGATGGCGAGCGCTATCTATGCCTTTACCTTTTTTTTGTGCATGTGCACCCCATAAAATAAATACCACACCTTCGCAGTGCTTATTAATATGGGCAATTACATTATCGGTAAATTGCTCCCATCCTAAATGCTTATGTGAATGCGCTTGTCCTTGCTCCACGGTCAATACTGTATTGAGTAAAAACACGCCCTGATCTGCCCAGC
>NZ_JBEOPC010000355.1:0-288 GCF_040309765.1 Psychrobacter sp. TB20-MNA-CIBAN-0197 | reverse complement strand
ACCAATACCAATGCCCGCCAGTAGCGCTTGTTTTTCTTGCATCTTGCTGAGGTCAGCATTGGCAAGCAGCTCGTACGCCATCTTCACGCCTTGCTTACCTGTCAACGGCTTATTATAAACCGCCGCCAATTGATAAACGGTACGCAAAGAGACCAGCAATAGCCATAAAGTATCAGCCAACAAACCTGGTAGTCCGGCCAAACCAGTCAAACCACCAATCGTAGCAAGCGCACGGTTTTGATTGGCAATGTCGGTCGCCAATGCGTAGCGCTCTTCATCGTCTAAACT
>NZ_JBEOPC010000354.1:0-288 GCF_040309765.1 Psychrobacter sp. TB20-MNA-CIBAN-0197 | reverse complement strand
CAGATATGGCTACCTTTGACAGTACTTGTAGCCGATTAAAGACGCTGCTACAAAATAATGTCAGCTTGGTCACTGACAAGCGTGCGCATGACAAGCAAGCCAAAAAGCTACAAACTGATTTTGATAAGTTAATTACACAGCAAAACCTAGACCAACCCCGAATTCAGCAGCAACGTAAAGCGCTTACCGACCTGCAACAGCAGCAAGCCGCACTTATTCAAAGTCAGCCCATTACTAATATGCGCAGCGAGCAAGAGCAAGTCGATCAAATCAATACACAGATTGAGC
>NZ_JBEOPC010000353.1:0-289 GCF_040309765.1 Psychrobacter sp. TB20-MNA-CIBAN-0197 | reverse complement strand
GCATTAGAGATGTCAATGATTTGAATCTCTTCTTTAGCATTAATAACGAAGACACCAGGCTCTGCAAAAGGATGATCGGTTTCTTTTTCAGAACGTGGGTCGGAGATATAAAGCCCCAAGGTATTCATCTGCTCAACAGTCAAGCCATAAGCTATTGGAAAGCTGATATCCAGCTCTTCTAAATGCGCCTCTAGCTGCTGTTTACTATCACCTGATACAGCAATGATGTCGACGCCAGCATCAGCGAATGATGATTTTACCGTTTCTAATTGATTGAGATATTTAGTAC
>NZ_JBEOPC010000352.1:0-289 GCF_040309765.1 Psychrobacter sp. TB20-MNA-CIBAN-0197 | reverse complement strand
AACCACCCCACCTAACGAGCCATAAGTTTCGTTATAACTGGCAAATTTCGATACATAAAATGAAAAACCAATTGAAGCGACTATCCATAAAATTGTCGCAATAACAGATCCTAAGGTGATCCAACGCCATTTAGCAGGTTTACGATGCGGCGCGTAACGGTATAAAAGCACTAAGGCAAAGTTAAAAGTAAATGCTAATAATGGCCATGAAATAAACGTGATGAGTAAATCTATATTTTCTTTTAATCCCACTAAATTAAGTACTACCGGTAAAATACCAATAATTAAC
>NZ_JBEOPC010000351.1:0-289 GCF_040309765.1 Psychrobacter sp. TB20-MNA-CIBAN-0197 | reverse complement strand
CCCTTGTCCTGACACTGCGCTTTGTGGGTCTATACCCAAAGAACGTATTTCCGCCAAACCTGTGTCGTAAATGTACAGTGAGGCACACCCCGATACTTTGCCGTTAATTTCGGTTACAGCAAATTCGTTAATCGAGTGCACCATATCACTTTTAGCCCGTGGTAGGTTTTCGCCTACCGTAGCCCAATGTTGAACTAGCTTAGCAATCGATTCAACATCGTCTAAATTAGCATCACGAACCGTTATTTGCTGTTTTTTTTTCGCAGCTTTAATAGCGCTGGTTACTTGC
>NZ_JBEOPC010000350.1:0-289 GCF_040309765.1 Psychrobacter sp. TB20-MNA-CIBAN-0197 | reverse complement strand
GTGTTTTAATTGCGTTAGATCGCCAAGAAAAGGGTAAAGCTGAATTATCAGCTATTCAAGAAGTTGAGCGTGACTTTAATACCAAAGTGATTTCAATTGTAAAATTAGCTGATCTTATCAGTTACCTTGAAAGCCAAGGCACAATGGATGAGCATTTAGCCTCAGTTAAAGCTTACCGCGACCAATATGGTGTAGCGTAAATAAAAGCCTCGCAATGCGGGGCTTTATTTTGACCTTCATTTATAGAGTTTATTAATGAAAGATGTATTAAAACCAAATGGCCTCGGTC
>NZ_JBEOPC010000349.1:0-289 GCF_040309765.1 Psychrobacter sp. TB20-MNA-CIBAN-0197 | reverse complement strand
GATCAGGGTAACTCAGTACTTATTGTTGAAAAAACCGATAAATACGGAGGCACCTCTGCAATATCTGGAGGTGGTATTTGGATCCCAAATAACGATGAATTTCGTGCACTTGGCGGCAAAGACAGCTATGAAGCAGCACTCACTTATATTAAAGCGGCCAGCCAAGGCAGTGTTGATGAGACGCGTATTCGTGCCTATTTAGATAATGCACCAAAAATGCTGCGCGAGCTGCAAGCTAATAGCCGCGTTAAATTTGCGGTTGCCGATAAGTACCCCGATTACTATCAAC
>NZ_JBEOPC010000348.1:0-290 GCF_040309765.1 Psychrobacter sp. TB20-MNA-CIBAN-0197 | reverse complement strand
ACCTATACTCAGCAATATTATTGCGCTGCTGCTATGGCTTGGCTTTTTAAGCCTATCAACGACGGGTTTTATCTGGTTGCTTATAATTGGCTTCATTTGTCTGCTGCTCATTGATTATGGTTTACGTCGCGCTGATATTATTGATAATAAGTATTTTAAAGTTAGAAAGTACGTGACCCTAATCGTGGTTTTTTCTTTGTTTGTAGCCGCTATACAAATTTAAAGGCTGCTTGCTTAGCATCTGTATTACTTTATCAAATAGACATTAAAAAAGGCTATCACTCTAGTCG
>NZ_JBEOPC010000347.1:0-290 GCF_040309765.1 Psychrobacter sp. TB20-MNA-CIBAN-0197 | reverse complement strand
AATGTATGCTCTCGGTCGTAAAGCACCTCAATACGCTTGTTCATTGTTTTAAGTAGCAGCTCAAGGTCAATACCTTTAACTTCTTTACCTTTAAACAATTCTGGCTGTGGCATCATTTCTATAAAATCAAAACGGCGGCGCAAAGCAGTATCCATCATCGCTAACGATCTATCAGCCGTATTCATAGTACCAATAATATAAAGGTTATCAGGGATTGAAAATGGGTTTCCTGAATGAGGTAAAGTTACTTTTAATGTTTCTAGATTATCTTTTCCGGCTCGCTTAGATGG
>NZ_JBEOPC010000346.1:0-290 GCF_040309765.1 Psychrobacter sp. TB20-MNA-CIBAN-0197 | reverse complement strand
GCGTGACCCCGACCGGTTCCGGCATCGGCGGCGGCGTCAACCTGCAACCCAAGCGCGCCGGCGACGTGCCGCTGCGTCGTTACACCACCGACATCAACAGCGAAGGCCGCATCGGTCATCACTTCGATATCGGCCAGCGTTTCGGTGAAGACAACCGCTTCGGCGCGCGGGTCAACCTGTCGCAGCGCGAAGGCGACACCGGCATCGATCACGAGAACCAGCGCTCGAAACTGTTCGCCATCGGCCTGGATTATCGCGGCGATGCGCTGCGGGTGTCCGGCGACTTTGCC
>NZ_JBEOPC010000345.1:0-291 GCF_040309765.1 Psychrobacter sp. TB20-MNA-CIBAN-0197 | reverse complement strand
AAAGCATCGGCGCCTGGGCACCTGATTTTTGCTCTTCCAATGACATACCCGTCCACTCGTAACTGATGCCTTCAGGTAATTTGTCTATCATGGCTTCCATTGAGCTCATGGCTTCACCAGTACTCAAACCTGGGGCTGCACTACCTTGGATATTCATTGATGGTAAGCTGTTATAGCGGGTCAGACGCGGTGAGCCTGACTGCCATTCACTGGTCGAAAAGGCATCAAATGAAATCATATCATTCGTCTCGTTTCGTACATACCACTTACCAATGTCATCAGGGTTGGTAC
>NZ_JBEOPC010000344.1:0-291 GCF_040309765.1 Psychrobacter sp. TB20-MNA-CIBAN-0197 | reverse complement strand
AAATAAAGCACCTAATGAACATAGCGTGGTGTTTATCACTAACGACTCTAAGCCTGATTTTTTACGTGACTACCCTGATGTTGATAAACCAACAATTGAAATTATTTCTAACCCACTCCATCGCTATAAAAAAATGTTACTTATAGTGGGCAAAGACACTGCTGATTTAAAAACTGCAGTAACGGGTTTAGCATTTGGTCATAAACTGATGACTGGTCGCACCGCTAGTATAGAGGCTATTAATCAGCTCCCGCTAAGAGAAGCATATGATGCTCCTCGCTGGTTAAGAGG
>NZ_JBEOPC010000343.1:0-291 GCF_040309765.1 Psychrobacter sp. TB20-MNA-CIBAN-0197 | reverse complement strand
CCCTTGATCCCCAGCTCGTAGCTCTGGCCAATCAGCGGCTTGAGCGTGCTGCCGTCGATGGTTTTGTACGAGCCTTGCGGGGTGAAGATGTCGGTGTAGCTGGCGTAGGCGGTCAGGTTGTCGTTGAGGTCGTAGAGCAGGCCGGCGAATGGCGTGACCTGGCCGGTTTCGGTGGACTGGGTGTTGACCTCGGTGCCTTCGCCGCGGAAGTACTGCACCGAATCGGTATCGGATTTGTACCAGCTGACCCGGCTGCCGAGTACCAGGGTCATCGGGTCGGCGAGTTTCAGG
>NZ_JBEOPC010000342.1:0-291 GCF_040309765.1 Psychrobacter sp. TB20-MNA-CIBAN-0197 | reverse complement strand
GAAGTACCCTTTACGGCTTCGCCGAAAGATCCGGAGACTCACGGTCGAGAATTGTTTGAACGGGCAGTTGCTCTGGAATACGGCGACATTGCCGAACCCGACGAAGAACAACTGAAAGATGCAATGCGCATGAAATCTTCCGCGCTCTCGGCATTGGCTTCCTCGATGATCGCAAAGTTGCAGAGTGACCTCAGCACTCTGCAGGACTCCGTGGCATTGGGCATGGCAACAGATGAGGAATCCACGCAGTTGCCAATGACCCAGGCGCAACTTGATCTCTGGAGAAAGTAC
>NZ_JBEOPC010000340.1:0-292 GCF_040309765.1 Psychrobacter sp. TB20-MNA-CIBAN-0197 | reverse complement strand
GCGTAGTACCAGGCCCGTTCGACGGGTGACATGTAGGGGCTCAGCATGAAAGGTTCTCCTGCCCGGCATGAAGACTCTGAAAAGGCGGCCGCGCCGCGACGTGCGTCATCTCAACCCAGCCGCAGGCGGCTGGCACCGACCAGCCAGCTGTAGATGACGTACAGCAGCATGGTGGCGAGCAGCAGCAGCCCGCCGAGCGCGGTGGCCATGCCCCAGTTGATGCTGGTGTTGGTGTAGAAGGCGACGAAGTAGCTGACCATTTGGTCGTTCGGGCTGCCGAGCAGCGCCGGGG
>NZ_JBEOPC010000339.1:0-292 GCF_040309765.1 Psychrobacter sp. TB20-MNA-CIBAN-0197 | reverse complement strand
CATCTGGACGGCTCTGACGACATGGCTGCCGGTCTGACGCTGTCGCGCGAACTGATGCTGGAAATGATCCGGCTCGGACTACCGGTCGCTACCGAACTCCTGCAACCCATGGCCGCCAACTACTTTGATGACCTGCTGAGCTGGGTGGCCATTGGTGCCCGCACCACCGAATCGCAAATCCACCGCGAAATGGCCAGCGGCCTGAACATGCCGGTGGGCTTCAAGAACGGCACCGACGGCGGCGCCGCCGTTGCTGTCGACGCCATGCGCTCGGCAGCCCATCCGCATCGAC
>NZ_JBEOPC010000338.1:0-292 GCF_040309765.1 Psychrobacter sp. TB20-MNA-CIBAN-0197 | reverse complement strand
GCTTGAGTACGATCAAATTGCTCTGCTGGTGGCAATGGTTAAAGGCCCATCTTATTACAACCCACGTCGTTATAAAGAGCGCACAATGGAGCGCAGGGACTTAGTGCTGCGTCTAATGGTCGAAAATAAGTTACTTAGCACAAAAGAGTACCGTGCATCGCTTAATCGCCCAATTGATATTGCGCCAATGAAAGCCAGTTTACAAAAATCATACCCAGGCTATTTAGAGCTAGTAAACAGAGAGTTAAATGAATTATTACCTGATCAGCAAACACTTGATGCAGGCGTAAGA
>NZ_JBEOPC010000337.1:0-292 GCF_040309765.1 Psychrobacter sp. TB20-MNA-CIBAN-0197 | reverse complement strand
AGTTAGTAGAGTCAAGTTAAAATTTATTTAGAATAACTTCTTGTATAAAACGACTGCCAAAATAAGCCAGTGTAAGAATAAAAGCAGCAACCATAATAGCAATAACCACAGGTTTACCACGCCAGCCTTTTTTCATATGGCCAAGCGCAATCACAGCAAAAATACACCATGCAACAAGCGATAATATCGTTTTATGGATAAATTGAGTAGCGAACATACCATCGAGAAATACAAATCCCGACAATAGTGCCAAAGTGAGTAATATAGTACCTAAGTTAACCAATTGATACAG
>NZ_JBEOPC010000336.1:0-293 GCF_040309765.1 Psychrobacter sp. TB20-MNA-CIBAN-0197 | reverse complement strand
CTTGATACGTGCGAACGAGCCTGCGCGTAATTGGTTGTTGTCTTCATTAAATACCGCACGTACACGTAATGTACCTGTTGATGAATTAATTTGGTTATCAATAAAGTTAATGTAGCCTTTGTATGCAAAATCACTTTGACCGACTTTTTGCATTACAACAGTTTGGTGGCTCGCAGCAGTAACATCATTAAAAGAGCTATTCCATGTGCGCTCATCAACATCAAAATAAGCGTACATAGCTTGGTTTGAAACAATCGATGTTAATACGCTTTGACCCGCAAGTACGTTATTAC
>NZ_JBEOPC010000335.1:0-293 GCF_040309765.1 Psychrobacter sp. TB20-MNA-CIBAN-0197 | reverse complement strand
GCTAAGCAACAAGACAAAGAAGTTGAAAAGCGTGGCCCAGCAACAAAGGCAGCGTTTGACAGCGAAGGTAACCCAACAAAAGCAGCAATGGGTTGGGCACGTGGTTGTGGTATTGAAGTAAAAGACGCACAAACACTTGAAACCGATAAAGGCGCTTGGTTATTGCACATTGCTAAAGTAGCAGGGCAAGAAACTAAAACCCTAATGACAGATGCAATCACAAAAGCATTAAGTAAATTACCAATCCCTAAACCAATGCGTTGGGGCGCGAATAAAACACAATTTATTCGCCC
>NZ_JBEOPC010000334.1:0-294 GCF_040309765.1 Psychrobacter sp. TB20-MNA-CIBAN-0197 | reverse complement strand
GGCCACAGCTTCATACAACGACCGTTTAAAATTAACATAAGTCTGCAATATTGATGAGCGTTGATAATCACGCGGTAATTCGGTTGAGTGCGAAGGGCTTGGTCTTATAGCAAATAATAGCCATAACAACGGTAAACTGCTGATACCAGCGCTTAGCCAAATGACATCGAAATGATAGCCTAGCGTCAAAAGCCATAAAGTAAGGATAGCGGAGGCACTAATCCCCACCCCAATACCAGCATAATGTAAGGCTGAGAGTACAGAGCGGCGCGCGTGACTAAAGCGTTGGATGAC
>NZ_JBEOPC010000333.1:0-295 GCF_040309765.1 Psychrobacter sp. TB20-MNA-CIBAN-0197 | reverse complement strand
ATGGAGTGGTGTTTAACACCATTGGAAGTTCAACATCATTGGTTAAATTCATTTGCACGCAATACTTCAGATTCAATTCCATTAGCATCTCAATTTCCCAATGAGGTTCTAAGCCTGTGTGATTTGATAATACCAAAAGAGACACGTTCATCCCTTTATCACTTAAAAGAAGTTCTAGATCTTATAGAGCAAGCAAACAATGATATTGTTAATAATCAGCAATTTATGAAACTAACTAAAATATCTGAAAATAATTCACGTACAATTACGAGGTTAGACTGGAGATAAACCTAGT
>NZ_JBEOPC010000332.1:0-295 GCF_040309765.1 Psychrobacter sp. TB20-MNA-CIBAN-0197 | reverse complement strand
ACCGGAACTGATCACGCGTGCCCACGGCAACCGGCGATAGTGCGCACTGAACTTGCCGGTGTACTTGCAGGGAATGTAATTCTGATAGGCGTCGTGCTCCAGAATCACCAGATTGGGGATGGCGCGAATAAATCCGACCTGACGGATCTCCTGCTTGAAGCGCAAGAAAAACACGATGCGGTCATAGCGGGAAACGTCTACTTCGCGGCGAAAGTATCGACGCAGATTGCGCTGCTCGTCACCGCTCAAGCAGCGCAGATCGCACTCACAATGGGCGGCGACACCCTCGTACAAC
>NZ_JBEOPC010000331.1:0-295 GCF_040309765.1 Psychrobacter sp. TB20-MNA-CIBAN-0197 | reverse complement strand
CTGGTATTGAAGTGTATTATCCCAATCATCATGATAAATTATTTGCGCAAATTATCGAGCAAGGTGGCTGTATTATCAGTGAGCTGTTGCCGGATACGCCGCCGCACAAGCATACGTTTCCACGGCGCAATCGCTTGGTGGCAGGTCTCAGCTTAGCCACTATTGTCACCGAAGCGACTATCCAAAGTGGTTCGTTGATTACTGCGCGCCTAACCTCAGAGCAGGGCAAGCAAGTCTTTGCGATTCCCAGTCATATTGATAATAGCAATGCTGAGGGCTGCCACCATCTGATACG
>NZ_JBEOPC010000330.1:0-295 GCF_040309765.1 Psychrobacter sp. TB20-MNA-CIBAN-0197 | reverse complement strand
CCCTTGGTGGGTTAAGTAAGTACAAATAGCGTCGGCTATTACGTCGTCATCTTCCACTAACAATAAAAACATACTCGCTACCCTGTTTAAAACACCCTAGCTAGAATACCTGTTTCCATTGGTGAAGTAACTGCTATGTGCTTATTTACTATTAATTTTTGCTCTTAATATTGGCTTAATTAACGCTTTGTATACTATAGCGGCTAACCGTATTTAAAGAAGATTTATAGCCATGTTAAGTATTTCACTCGGGCCGTTTGTTATTGCCATTTCGCAGCTTATTATTTTATTAGGC
>NZ_JBEOPC010000329.1:0-295 GCF_040309765.1 Psychrobacter sp. TB20-MNA-CIBAN-0197 | reverse complement strand
GTTTCAACAGCGCTTCGCGCACCTCGGGGGTCAGGCTGTTTTCTGCGTCGTACCAATCGTGGCGGGCATTGCGCTTGAGGTTGAGCTGCTCGAGCGCATCGGCGGCAAACTGGTCGAAGCGTTGCGGGTTGCTGACGTCCTCCAGCAAGCGCTTGTGCGCCAGTGCCCACGCCGGGAGCGTCAGATGGCTGGCCATTTCCTGCTGCAAACGCGACAGTTGCCTGGGCAGGAGATTGAACGATTGCATAAAGGCTTCGCGCTCGGCAAAGCCCATCTGCGGGTGCAGCCAGCGCAA
>NZ_JBEOPC010000328.1:0-296 GCF_040309765.1 Psychrobacter sp. TB20-MNA-CIBAN-0197 | reverse complement strand
ACAGAATAGTTATTTCGATAATTATTCGGCACAGTCAATTCAATATCGAAAGATATTAAAAAATTCAGAATTCATTGAGCTGTCGAAAGACATAAAACTTTTTAATTGAAGAGTTTGATCATGGCTCAGATTGAACGCTGGCGGCAGGCCTAACACATGCAAGTCGAGCGGTAACAGAAAGTAGCTTGCTACTTTGCTGACGAGCGGCGGACGGGTGAGTAATGCTTGGGAACATGCCTTGAGGTGGGGGACAACAGTTGGAAACGACTGCTAATACCGCATAATGTCTACGGACC
>NZ_JBEOPC010000327.1:0-297 GCF_040309765.1 Psychrobacter sp. TB20-MNA-CIBAN-0197 | reverse complement strand
CAGCCAACCCCTCTCTCTCTGAAACCACTCGATGCCTGTGGGTGCTGGCTTGCCAGCGCTAGCGCCCCCACATCCAACCAATATCTGCCGAATACACTCAGTTTCATTGTGGGAGCGAGCCTGCTCGCGAAGGCGGCCTGACAGCCGACCACTATCTACCGGCCGGACTCAATCCCTGTGGGAGCTGGCTTGCCAGCGATGGCAGCCTCCAAGTCGACCAATCCCCCACTGATGTACCCGATCCAAATGTGGGAGCGAGCCTGCTCGCGAAAGCTCCCTTCCAGACGACCTCAAACC
>NZ_JBEOPC010000326.1:0-297 GCF_040309765.1 Psychrobacter sp. TB20-MNA-CIBAN-0197 | reverse complement strand
CCGCGAGGCCGAGCGGGCCGGCAACACTGCCGAAACCGGCCAGCGCGGCGACGCCCAGCACCAGGCTGATGCCAGCGCCCGCTACACTCAGGGCAGCGCTGAAATAATGGTCCTGAGCTTCTTTGCCCGATGACGCGGCGGCGGCGTTGAACGATTTGATCGCGTCGACAATGTCGAACGGCAAGGTGATCGCGCTGGCGAACATTCCCGCGCCACGGCTCATGTATTTGCCGATCGAGGTCAGCGCAAAACCCCTCAGTACATTGCTGCCCTGGGTCAGCATCGCCTGGCCTGTTC
>NZ_JBEOPC010000325.1:0-297 GCF_040309765.1 Psychrobacter sp. TB20-MNA-CIBAN-0197 | reverse complement strand
CCCAAGTCGCCATTATCGGCGCCGGTCCTTCCGGACTGCTTCTCGGCCAGTTGCTGCACAACGCTGGCATCGACACCCTGATCCTCGAACGCCAGACGCCCGATTACATTCTTGGACGCATCCGCGCCGGTGTGCTTGAACAAGGCATGGTAGAGCTGCTGCGTGAGGCCGGCGTCGGTCAGCGAATGGATGCCGAAGGTCTGGTTCATGGCGGCTTCGATCTGGCGCTGGACGGGCGCCAGGTGCACATCGACCTGCACGCGCTGACCGGCGGCAAAACAGTAATGGTCTACGGCC
>NZ_JBEOPC010000324.1:0-299 GCF_040309765.1 Psychrobacter sp. TB20-MNA-CIBAN-0197 | reverse complement strand
ATACTTGCCCACGCCGCGTAGGCAATGTTGTAGGTGAAGGAAATGCCCGACACGCGAATCCGCGCCGGAAAAAGCCCGACCATCACCGAAGGCACCGCACCCACTACCCCGCAAGCCAGGCCGGCGACCGCATAGGCCATGCCGATCCAATGCCCGCCCATGAGCAGGCAGCCATACAACACGCCAATGCCCAGCGGCAGTAACAAGCTGTAGAGCATGACCGTGCGCCAGGCGCCGATGCGGTCGACCAGCAGCCCGGCGATCACGCAGCCGATATTGAGGAAGACGATGCCCAGGGC
>NZ_JBEOPC010000323.1:0-299 GCF_040309765.1 Psychrobacter sp. TB20-MNA-CIBAN-0197 | reverse complement strand
GTTTTATGCCGCGTTTTTTAGCTAATTTAATAACTAACACCACGGCAAAAACTAACGCGGTGTAATCGGCACTAAGTGACGCCCATGAAGCGCCTGCTACTGCCCAATCTAGGTATACAACAAAATATATGTCGAGCACTATATTGGTAATATTAGTCACTAATAATAAATAAAACGGCCCACGGCCATAATGCATACCTAGCATCCAACCTAATAGTACTAAATTACATAAGGCCGCAGGCGCACTAAAAATACGAATACTAAAATACTGATACGCTTGCGTAAGCACGTCGCTATTG
>NZ_JBEOPC010000322.1:0-299 GCF_040309765.1 Psychrobacter sp. TB20-MNA-CIBAN-0197 | reverse complement strand
ATCCGAGCGTTGATGCGTTCGAGTTCTTCTTCGGCTTCGCGTTCACTGGCTTGTGCGGTCAATGTGGCGAGCACGCCGTTGAGATCGTAGCCATCTTCGAGCAATTGATCCTGCAAAGCCTTGCGCCGTACGGTCAGCGCCTGCCATTCCATGCGTTGCTGTTCGAGCTGGCCGCGAATCAACTGCGATTGCTGCTCGGCCTGGGTGCGGCGTTTTTCCGCGTCGCGCAATTCACGATCGGCGTCTTCCAGGGCGATCTGCGCGGTCTTGAGCTCTTCATCGACGGTCATGCGCCTGTC
>NZ_JBEOPC010000321.1:0-301 GCF_040309765.1 Psychrobacter sp. TB20-MNA-CIBAN-0197 | reverse complement strand
GCATAAAAAGCGCGACCAATAGCGGTACGGGTGACCGGCACTGCTGAGCCAACTTGCAAATTGACCGATAGGCGAGCAGGGCTGCGACAACAAGCGTGATAGCGCATTTCTCCTTCGACCTCTGTTGCCAAGTTCACCGATACTTCATTGCTACTCGCAAACTGCCTTAGCAGTGGCTCAGCGGCTGCGACCATATCGTGGCGACTCCACGCAGTGGCGCTGAGTCGCACCGTGCTACTGCCCAATTGATACTGTCCGTGCTCGGTAAGACGTAAAAATCCAAGCGTGGTTAACGTATAAA
>NZ_JBEOPC010000320.1:0-301 GCF_040309765.1 Psychrobacter sp. TB20-MNA-CIBAN-0197 | reverse complement strand
AACTGCGCGCCAAACTGCGCGACTGCTTCAGCCGATCCTAAATTTTTGCGCTTATGATTAAGCTTGGCTTTGCTCTGATTGAGACTCGCATAAATGGTCGATATATCATCGATAATTTGGGTACGTACCGTAGCATCAGCAACATCTAATGTGCCTAATAGCTCAGTCAACAAATCTAAGCCGTGCGCTGTCTCGTCAATTTTTTCTAGCACAGGTTTTAATTCAGCATTGGTTTCTGCGGTATGTAAACGCTCACTGACATCGATCAATATACCTTCGTAACTTGAGAGTGCCTCTTCCC
>NZ_JBEOPC010000319.1:0-302 GCF_040309765.1 Psychrobacter sp. TB20-MNA-CIBAN-0197 | reverse complement strand
ACCGCGCCGTGCTTGGGCTTCGCCGCGGCCGTCAGGTAGGCTCGGGGCCACTTTCTGTAACGCTATAAGCCGAGCCATGACCCGTCTGCTGCGCTACACCCTGCTCCTCGTCATCCTCGCCGCCGTCCTGTTCGGTGTGCTGCTGTTCAGCCTGACCTGGCGCCCCGATGCCCGCGAAACCCTGCCGGTCAGTTGCAGCACTACCGCGCCGACGCTGGTGCCGGGGCAAGCACTGAAAGTCATGACCTGGAACGTGCAGTTCCTCGCCGGCAAGCGCTACGTATTCTGGAATGACCTGGCTC
>NZ_JBEOPC010000318.1:0-302 GCF_040309765.1 Psychrobacter sp. TB20-MNA-CIBAN-0197 | reverse complement strand
AACCTAGTGTCTACCATTTGTAATTTACTTTGGTAGGCGAAGTAATCTTTACCTACAGATAATTAATATATTAATCGAAAAGTGTCTGTTTTTTGGCAGTTTATGTCAAAAAACTGCCGCTATCACTTGCATCCATGCTGAACTGGCTTACAATTTAACTAATTATACAAATTAGTGAAAGTACGGCTCGCTAAATATGATCTTGATTTTAGATAATAATAACAACCGCGCAATAGGATTAAATGCTTCGCTTGGCTTTATTGGTGAAGCTGCTCAACTATTAAGCGAAGACTGCTTTGAAC
>NZ_JBEOPC010000317.1:0-302 GCF_040309765.1 Psychrobacter sp. TB20-MNA-CIBAN-0197 | reverse complement strand
GCCCGGGGGCGTCAACCGATTCTGACATACAGGCTCTGACTCCGATAAAGATGGGGCTATTCTAGTGTTCTGCTTCGAAAATAACTGTGCAATTTTGTTCGCCATAGCGCTGAAAACTTTCTCGCAGGCAAAACAAAACCCCAACCGCTTTCGCAATTGGGGTTTCGGAATTTAATCTTGACGATGACCTACTCTCACATGGGGAAACCCCACACTACCATCGGCGATGCATCGTTTCACTGCTGAGTTCGGGATGGGATCAGGTGGTTCCAACGCTCTATGGTCGTCAAGAAATTCGGGTA
>NZ_JBEOPC010000316.1:0-302 GCF_040309765.1 Psychrobacter sp. TB20-MNA-CIBAN-0197 | reverse complement strand
CGCTGCACGCTGACGAACTGCCGGGCATGCTGGTCGCCTGGCACCTGAAACAGCGTCTGGCCGAACTGGAAGCTGCCGGCCGCCTGCGCAGCGAAATCGTCCTCGTGCCGGTGGCCAACCCGGTCGGCCTCGAACAAGTGCTGATGGACGTGCCGCTGGGCCGTTACGACCTCGAGAGCGGGCAGAACTTCAATCGCTGGTTCGTTGACCTCAGCGAAGAAATCGGCAACGCCATCGAAGGCCAACTCAACGACGACGCGCAGCACAACCTCGAACTGATCCGCGCCAGCCTGCGCAACGCC
>NZ_JBEOPC010000315.1:0-303 GCF_040309765.1 Psychrobacter sp. TB20-MNA-CIBAN-0197 | reverse complement strand
AAAGCAAACCAAAAGCACAGCAATATTAATAGCTAACTGCCATAGTACAAAATCAGATAAACAATAAATAAACGCTATTGCTATTACTGGAAGTAACAGCCAAATTAAAAAGCCCGGAGCAGAACTAAATAAGCCTTTGTCACCTAGTAGCTTATTAGAGCGATTTAAATAACCATTTGTGTAATAGCTTATCTGCCAGTAATTAGACCGAGCCCCTAAACGCTCCAGAATTAATGCAATTATTATAGAAACTAAAATCATGGGAATAACTCTCTTAACTTAGTTGTTCAAGCATATTAAAAA
>NZ_JBEOPC010000314.1:0-303 GCF_040309765.1 Psychrobacter sp. TB20-MNA-CIBAN-0197 | reverse complement strand
CCTTCCTCAACCTCGGTGCGCGGTACGGCCTCACCAGCCTCGAGCGCGGCATGTTTGTCGATGCCAACGCCAGCGCCGGTTACGTCGACTACGACAGCAAACGCGAGCTCGGCGGTGGTCTTGGCACTGCCAAGGGCGACACTCACGGCAATCTCACTGGCGCGACCCTGGCGCTGGGTTATCGCGCACCGCTCAACGGCGTGATTCTCGAGCCGAGCCTGGGCTTTCGCGTCAGTCATCTCGACTTGCAAGGTTTCAAAGAGAAGGGCAGTGAGCTGGCGCTCGACGTCGATGGCATCAAGC
>NZ_JBEOPC010000313.1:0-303 GCF_040309765.1 Psychrobacter sp. TB20-MNA-CIBAN-0197 | reverse complement strand
GAACCGCCCTGGCCAAGCTGGAAATACTGCAGACTGCCAAACGAAGTTTCGTAGTTGGCGAACAGCTTCCAGGCATCGGACAGGTGATACATCACGCTCAGCGCCGGCAGCGGTTCGTTGCTTTCGATGCTGCGGTTTTTCTCCGGGACCGGCCGGCCAGCAGTGTCGAGGACAGCGCGATCATGCCAATCGGTGCTGATGTGTTCGAAGCGAATGCCCGGGGTGATGGTCCAGTTGCCGACGTCGATCTTGTTGTCGACATACACCGAATTGGCCTCGGTGCCACCGGTGCGATCCTGGAAC
>NZ_JBEOPC010000312.1:0-303 GCF_040309765.1 Psychrobacter sp. TB20-MNA-CIBAN-0197 | reverse complement strand
GCATGACCGAAACCGCCGAAATAACAAAAGAACCGAAAATTTCAGCTATCTGGATCATTCCGGCAATTGCGCTGTTAGTGGGCATGTGGATGTTATACCAATACCAAGCTAATAAAGGCCCTACTATTTTTATCGAAATGCCACAAGCAGAAGGTATTATTGCAGGTAAGACTGAAATAAAAGTGCGCAGTGTAAAAATAGGTCAAATTGATCATGTTCGGCTATCCGACACGCAAGACAGCGTAATTGCTCGCGCGCAAATAGATAAAAATTACAACGAGCTACTGACTGACGATGCCAAAA
>NZ_JBEOPC010000311.1:0-303 GCF_040309765.1 Psychrobacter sp. TB20-MNA-CIBAN-0197 | reverse complement strand
TGGTTTGATTATTATCGTCAGGCTGCGTAATTAAAATCTCCCAAGTTTATGTGTACGGATTTGACGGCAGGGGTCAGGTACCTGCAAGAAATCCACTTAATGAACTTTTACTATGTTGATTTCTTGAATGGCTCCTGCTTTTCTCTTTTCATTAAACAATTTTTTCTCATCAAAATTTACAAATAAAACTCTACCCTATAGAACGTAAAAAAAGCCGCCCTCAATGAAGAGAGCGGCTTTCATGTTTTAGTAATCTTAAAACTGATTACTAAAGCATTGGCTATTAGTTGCTTACGCTTGCAA
>NZ_JBEOPC010000310.1:0-304 GCF_040309765.1 Psychrobacter sp. TB20-MNA-CIBAN-0197 | reverse complement strand
GGGTACTTAGTCAATATAAGTTCAACAGTCCACGCATTATAAGCATTGATTAAAAAAGCGAGTTGCTTAGGCTTTTCCCAAGCGTCAAATTCGCTTTGTGTTACAGCACTTAACGAATCTAAATACGTTTTTAGCTGTGCATGCTCACGTTTTATGGCTGCGTAATCAACCTCTGTGCTGTGATTATGGTTAATCGCTACAACATGCTTATTTAGTAATGCATTCCAGCTATCGTGCATGTTTTGGGCTTGGGCCGAAAATGATGTTGCAACTAAAGCCGAACCAAGTAGCAATGCTTTTAGAG
>NZ_JBEOPC010000309.1:0-304 GCF_040309765.1 Psychrobacter sp. TB20-MNA-CIBAN-0197 | reverse complement strand
CACTAAACATAGTGCTACAACAACTGATAACGTTTTGCCGATTGATTCGTTATTACTAGACATTACGTGCCAACCTCCGCTTAATATTAGCCTGCACTACAAAGTGATCGAACAGTGGAGCGAACAAGTTAGCAAATAAGATTGCTAGCATCATGCCTTCTGGGAAAGCAGGATTCACAACACGTATCATAACCACCATAAAGCCAATTAATAGACCATATGCTAATTTACCTTTGTCAGTAAATGCAGCTGATACAGGGTCAGTAGCCATAAAGAACATACCAAACGCAAAGCCACCAAGTAC
>NZ_JBEOPC010000308.1:0-304 GCF_040309765.1 Psychrobacter sp. TB20-MNA-CIBAN-0197 | reverse complement strand
ACGCTCTGACGATCACCGGTCAACAGGAGTTGGCGTCCCAGCCCCAATTCGCGTAACTCGTTCAAGGCGAAGCGCGCTTCCGGTTTGATGCTGTCTGCTAGCAGCAGCCAGGCGAGGAATTCGCCGTTCAGGGCCAACCCGGCGATCGGGCCATCGTGCTCAGGAACAAGGGTGGTTGTGATACCCAGTTGCGTGAACAACTCTGGACGACCGAGCGCGGCCTCGCCCTTTTCTGTCGTCGCCACTACGCCCAAGCCTTGGCGCTCATGGATGTTGGTCAGAGGCCAATAGGCCTCCTGATCGG
>NZ_JBEOPC010000307.1:0-304 GCF_040309765.1 Psychrobacter sp. TB20-MNA-CIBAN-0197 | reverse complement strand
CCCTCACCCTTGATCATTTTGGCAAGTTCGCCAACAGTCATGCCGTGTAATACAGGAATTGGGTGCATGCCTACAAACGATTTAAATTCTGGCTCTAATCTTGGTCCATCAACGTAGGCAATATTTGGGTTGGGTCTGTCGAGTACTAAAAATTCTATCCTCTGCTCTGCAGCAGCTTCCATCATGTAGTGCATAGAGCTTATGTAGGTATAAAAGCGCACTCCCACATCTTGAATGTCAAAAATAATGACATCAACATCGGCTAAAGCAGCTTGGCTTGGTTTTTTATTTTTACCATAAATAG
>NZ_JBEOPC010000306.1:0-304 GCF_040309765.1 Psychrobacter sp. TB20-MNA-CIBAN-0197 | reverse complement strand
AACAAATCCTGTTGGATCTTTAAGTGTACCGCGTTCTGCAAGTAGTGCTTGATCTAGTAAAACGTGTGACCACTGCGCAAACTTATCTTCATCTTGTTCGTCATTTAAGTGCTTAACAAGTTGATGCTCTGGGTTTAGCTCAAACACAGGTTTTGCTTCAGGGGCTGCTTGACCAACAGATTCCATTAGCTTTTGCATTTGTGAGCTCATGTCGTTGTCGTCGCTTACAACACATGCTGGAGAATCTGTTAAGCGGTGCGTAAAGCGCACTTCTTTAACGTCATCACCTAGTGCTGTTTTAATA
>NZ_JBEOPC010000305.1:0-304 GCF_040309765.1 Psychrobacter sp. TB20-MNA-CIBAN-0197 | reverse complement strand
ATACTAGTTCGAGGTTTTGCTTGTAGCTTGGCGGTAAATAAACACTATAACTGCGCTGCTCACCTAAAATAATAGACTTAAGCTGATGTGTTTCTGCTAACACAATATTTTCTGACGCATACGAAGCTGTAATAAAATACAGATAACTAAACGCCATTAATAAAGCTTTCATAACCATCCTTGTAATTAATAAGAGCAAACTTAACTTTTTACAGTCTCTTCTACCGTTTCCACATTTACAACCTGATTCAAGTTACCTTTAATAACCACAGTCGCTGATATTTTATCTTGAATGGCTTGTCTG
>NZ_JBEOPC010000304.1:0-304 GCF_040309765.1 Psychrobacter sp. TB20-MNA-CIBAN-0197 | reverse complement strand
CCCCAGTCAGGGGTTGCCTTGACTGCTTCCAATGGGTTGCCCTGAATGATCAGTGCGATATCCGTACCCAGCCAGACGCTGCCGTCTACAGGGGTAAAAGACAGACGATGCGCAATGTACAAAGAGCCGTCCGGGTCATCGCCAAGGGAAGCGCCCAGGCAAAGGTGTAACGTCTGGCCTGGTGGCAGAACTTCGTCATCCAGTCGCACCGTCTGCAGTTGCAACGGTTCAAGCTTCAGTTGCAGGTCGATTCGAGTGATGCAGATTGTCGAACTACGGTCGCCCGCGTTGCGCGGGACACCGC
>NZ_JBEOPC010000303.1:0-304 GCF_040309765.1 Psychrobacter sp. TB20-MNA-CIBAN-0197 | reverse complement strand
GTAGCATATATATCAGAGTTTGGGATGAAAGGAATCCAAGGTATTTCTGCTCGAGATCTTATTAGAGACATTATTTTCGATGATTTACAGTTTTCAAGTGACGAGATTGTAAGAGCGTTACCTTTGTTAGTCAAAGCGACTCCCACATATATAGTCTAATCCAAATAAAACCGATACAATATTTATAACAATCTTAATTAATGAAATAAACAATGACTTATTCAATAGACTATCGCAAACAGGTACTTTCTAGCATCGCTGATGGCATGACCATACGAGAAGCTGCGCTGTTTTATGGACTTAG
>NZ_JBEOPC010000302.1:0-305 GCF_040309765.1 Psychrobacter sp. TB20-MNA-CIBAN-0197 | reverse complement strand
GTGTTGCCGATGTTCTGTGATGACTGCGGCGGGGGCGGGAAAGTTTCGGTGGTGTTACGGACGGTCGCGGGTGAAGCGAAGATCAAGAGCTTACCCCCTCACCCCAACCCTCTCCCCCAAGGGGGCGAGGGGGAAGGGAGCAGATCTTCATGCCTCCTGAAATCGCGTACGACTGTGAAGGGAGCAGATCTGCATGGTCTTCAGGACTTGAGTTCGACTCAAGACGTGCAGTTGGTGATTTTGGTCATGCAACTCGGTCGGCTCCCTCTCCTGGGGGAGAGGGCTGGGGTGAGGGGGCTCTTGAA
>NZ_JBEOPC010000301.1:0-305 GCF_040309765.1 Psychrobacter sp. TB20-MNA-CIBAN-0197 | reverse complement strand
AAAGCTGACTGTATTTTATTTGCTAATGGCCGTACTGGTAATACAGATACATTAAACCTTGAAGCCATTGGTTTAAAAGCCGATAGCCGTGGCCAATTAAAAGTTAACGAAACATATCAAACAGAAGTTGATAACGTTTACGCTGTAGGTGATGTAATTGGCTACCCAAGCCTTGCTAGTGCTGCGTTTGACCAAGGTCGTATAGCTGCTGATGCAATTGCATGTGGTAACTGTGACGACCGCCTGATTGTTGATATTCCGGCCGGTATTTATACCATTCCAGAAATGAGCTCAGTAGGTAAAAC
>NZ_JBEOPC010000300.1:0-305 GCF_040309765.1 Psychrobacter sp. TB20-MNA-CIBAN-0197 | reverse complement strand
ACCCAACTGCGCGTTATTTAGGTTCAATATTTTGACCGGTAGATTGTACTGTAAGCACGTCGATAGCTCTTGGATATTCATCTGAATAGAGCCTTCGCCAGTAATACAAACCACATCGCGATCTGGATTGGCAAGTTTGGCTGCCATCGCATACGGTAAGCCAACACCCATCGTACCTAAACCACCCGAATTGAGCCATTGACCCGGCTCTAAATAGGTGTAGTAAAGCGCGGCAAACATCTGATGCTGACCAACGTCACTGGTGATAATAGCGTTGCTGTTGGTCACTTTATCTAGTGCTTGAA
>NZ_JBEOPC010000299.1:0-305 GCF_040309765.1 Psychrobacter sp. TB20-MNA-CIBAN-0197 | reverse complement strand
GTAGCGGATCTAGCAGCAATCTCTGGTCAGAAACCTTTAATCACTAAAGCACGCAAATCTGTTGCTGGCTTTAAAGTGCGTGAAGGCTACCCGATTGGTTGTAAAGTAACCCTACGTGGCGAACGTATGTGGGACTTTTTTGAGCGTTTGGTATCAATCGCTATCCCACGTATTCGCGACTTCCGTGGCGTAAGTGCTAAGTCTTTTGATGGACGTGGCAACTACAGCATGGGCGTACGTGAACAAATCATCTTCCCAGAAATCGATTACGATAAAGTAGACCGTGTACGCGGTATGGATATTAC
>NZ_JBEOPC010000298.1:0-306 GCF_040309765.1 Psychrobacter sp. TB20-MNA-CIBAN-0197 | reverse complement strand
CATCACGTGGGCGAAGCGATCGATCATGTCCAGCAGCGGACGACCGTACGAACCCAGGCGATGCAGGGCGTAGCCGAAGATCACCGAGAACATCAGCACTTGCAGGATGTCACCGGTGGCGAACGCGCCGACGATGGTGTTCGGGATCACATTGAGGAGGAAACCGACAATGCTCTGGTCTTTACTGGCCGTCACGTAGGTGGCGATTTTCGAGGCGTCGAGGGTGGTGACGTCGATGTGCATGCCGGCGCCCGGTTGCACAACGTTGACCACGACCAGACCGATCAGCAGGGCAATGGTGGAAAC
>NZ_JBEOPC010000297.1:0-306 GCF_040309765.1 Psychrobacter sp. TB20-MNA-CIBAN-0197 | reverse complement strand
TCGCAGAATACATTGAAGAAGAGATAGGTCATCAAGAATGGGTACTTAATGATATTGCAGCCTGTGGTTTTGACAAAGAAACAGTACGGTGTAGTCAGCCGCAATTTGCTACCGAAATGATGGTGTCGTATGCGTACGACTCCATTGCACGTAAAAATCCGTTGAGCTTTTTTGGCATGGTGCATGTGCTTGAAGGCACTTCTATAGCGCTTGCTGATGGCGCGGCTTCAAACATTGCAAATGCTGTGGGCTTACCTAAAAAAGCATTTAGTTATTTAACCTCTCACGGTGCACTTGATATAGAGC
>NZ_JBEOPC010000296.1:0-306 GCF_040309765.1 Psychrobacter sp. TB20-MNA-CIBAN-0197 | reverse complement strand
GCCTTATCCGCCATGCAATGAGTTTGATATTTATCCGCAAGTATTAAGGCTTGGTAATTTTTATGAAGCGCAGCAAACACAGATAAACGAGCGCTTAGCTCAGTGCCAAACGTCGCAAGCATTACTTAATTTAGTATGCAAAAATGCAGCGCAATACTTTGATCAGCCCAATGGCTTATTTAGATGGCGCAGCAATTTATTAGAGCCACTAGAGGCGCTTATTTTAAACAGCCCACTTGAGGCACTAATTGCGCACTTAGCAGCCATGAGTAAACATTATTTACAGCTAAAAGACGGTTACCCCGA
>NZ_JBEOPC010000295.1:0-306 GCF_040309765.1 Psychrobacter sp. TB20-MNA-CIBAN-0197 | reverse complement strand
CACTATATCTACCCCAATCATAATTTTTAACACTAAGCTGACGTGAGTCTTTAGCTGCAGCATCTATGGTAAACATTTGCTCTTCGTTATTGGGATAGTAGATTTTTCCCTGGATGATGACTGTCTCTGGCTTAACAATACTTGGGTCTATATTTATAGTTAACAGATGCTCGTCTGTGTCTTGTTCTGCTAACGCGACTTCGGTTATAAAAGGTGGCTCGTGCACTTCTATTGTATTTTGCACAATGCGGCGCTGCAGCAGAGGTGTTGCCACGTAAAGCTCTGGTGTCCATTCACCCGCAGGAA
>NZ_JBEOPC010000294.1:0-307 GCF_040309765.1 Psychrobacter sp. TB20-MNA-CIBAN-0197 | reverse complement strand
ACATTATGGCGTTTAGCTTGTTCTGAGTTATACAGCGGTAAATACTGTACTAGTAGTGGCCTTGGCCCAACTAAGCTCATGTCGCCTTTAATAACATTAAACAAGCCAGGTAGCTCGTCTAAACTGGTAGAACGTAGAAAAGCACCAAATTTAGTCATTCTTTCGTTATCCGGAAGCAAGTTACCGTGCTTATCTTTGGCATCGAGCATGCTTCTAAACTTCATCATTTTAAAAACTTTACCGTTTAAGCCAGGGCGGTCTTGCGTAAAAAAAATAGGTGAGCCCAATTTGATCCTCATTAACGCAG
>NZ_JBEOPC010000293.1:0-307 GCF_040309765.1 Psychrobacter sp. TB20-MNA-CIBAN-0197 | reverse complement strand
CGCTGCCTGTTGAAGCGCAAGCTGCACTTCGGCCAGTGCCGGGATGGGAATATTCGGCGGCACCACACGATCAAGAATGCCGTCGCGACGCATGTAGGCGTGGGCCAGCACGTAATCGCCGATGGTCTGCGACTGACGCAGGCCGCCGCAGTGGCCGATCATCAGCCAGCAATGCGGGCGCAGCACGGCCAAGTGATCGGTGATGTTCTTGGCGTTGGACGGGCCGACACCGATATTCACCAGCGTCACGCCGTGGCCATCGCTGGCGATCAGGTGATAGGCCGGCATCTGGTAACGGTGCCAGACC
>NZ_JBEOPC010000292.1:0-308 GCF_040309765.1 Psychrobacter sp. TB20-MNA-CIBAN-0197 | reverse complement strand
GGTTGTAAACCAGCATCCCCAGCAGCACGCCATAAATGATGCCGAGCACATACAGGCGCACCGGTTGGTCTTCGAGGTACGCGGTGCTCGACCACAACGTCACCGGCGCCTGGATCGAGCCTTCGCTGGCCAGTCGCAGGTACAGCGTCTGCTGTTGATCCGGTTTGAAGGGAAGGTCGAACAGGTAGTTGTTCTGGCGGATCTCGCGACTGGCGAAGGGCAAGGCATCGCCGGTCTGGCGCACCAGTCGGTATTCGCCGTTGGCGCCAGGCAAGTACAGATCGAGGTGATCAAGCGGCGGATACGCC
>NZ_JBEOPC010000291.1:0-308 GCF_040309765.1 Psychrobacter sp. TB20-MNA-CIBAN-0197 | reverse complement strand
GTACACACTCCGGGGCAGGCGGCGATTCTAACCGCTGAAACGGCAGGGCGACACACCGATGGGCACATCGTCGGAACTTTCATCTGTGCCCAGGCTTCGGAATCTGTAGGGCGCATCGGACCTCATAGGTCCGCTGCGAAGGCAAAATCTCCACAGACTCAGGAGCTTACCGATGGCAACTTCCCTCAATGGCAAACGCGTCGCTATTTTGGTTACCGATGGTTTCGAACAGGTCGAAATGACCGGCCCCAAGGATGCCCTGGAGCAGGCCGGCGTGCAGGTCGATATCCTCTCGGCCGAGGCCGGCA
>NZ_JBEOPC010000290.1:0-309 GCF_040309765.1 Psychrobacter sp. TB20-MNA-CIBAN-0197 | reverse complement strand
GTGCTGTAGGTTATGCGGTATTAGGCAATAAAATAGGTCGAAAAGCCGTTTTATGGGGAGCAATTTTAGGCACGCTCCCTGATTTAGATGTATTTTTGCCATATGGCGGATCTGTAGAAGCATTTACTTATCACCGTGGCTTTAGCCATTCGTTATTAATACATTTATTAATTAGCCCGCTCATTGTATGGCTAATATTAAAAGTACACGCGGGAATGCAAATTTATAAAGTGCGCTGGTTTTGGCTAGTATTTTTAAGTTTATCTACACATGCCCTATTAGACAGCCTAACGGTATACGGTACACAAC
>NZ_JBEOPC010000289.1:0-309 GCF_040309765.1 Psychrobacter sp. TB20-MNA-CIBAN-0197 | reverse complement strand
ATCAAAGGCAGACACTAAGCTGCCATTCATATCAAGCATCACAACGGTAACAGCAATAATGACCGCGCTGGATACCGCCGTCAAAATGACCAGCTTAACGTTGCTGTGAGACTTGCCTATTGGTTGTTTTGTAGTACTTGATTTTGTAGTGCTTGCTACGGATGATTGAGTTTTATTGAGAATTGGTGGAAAAGTCGTTGTTTGCTCAGACTCGGCCTCTATAGCTGTTATATTGGGATGATAAGTATAAGTATCACAATCTGCTGTTTTTGATGGTGGGTTTTCTGAGCAATACTCTGGTTCATGTAC
>NZ_JBEOPC010000288.1:0-310 GCF_040309765.1 Psychrobacter sp. TB20-MNA-CIBAN-0197 | reverse complement strand
GCATCTAGGGCTTCACGTTCCGTATCACTCATGCTAGGCATGGCACCCGCAAGTGCCTTGTAAACAGGCTTGGTCAGCAGTGACTGACGCAGAGGCGCGACAAGCAGCACCAGACACAATAGCAATATCGGTATGCCCAAAATGAGCGACCATGGACTGATAATAGCGGTCACGACCACAGCAATAATGGCGACTATACTACCAGTGACGCGCGATAAAGACAGCAAAAATATGGCCAAAACCGTGGCTAACTGTATGATTACTGCCAAAATAAATAAGCCAACTGCCATGACTGTCTCCTTGGTAAAAC
>NZ_JBEOPC010000287.1:0-310 GCF_040309765.1 Psychrobacter sp. TB20-MNA-CIBAN-0197 | reverse complement strand
CCACACCGTAGTCTGGAATTGAGCTTGCATCAGAACCCGCTTCTGGCGAAGTTAATGCAAAACATGGAATTTCTTGACCGCTCGCTAGGCGCGGTAAGTAATGATCTTTTTGCTCTTTTGTACCATAGTGTTGTAATAATTCACCTGGGCCTAAAGAGTTCGGTACACCAACAATTGACGAAAGTAATGTTGATTTACTTGTTAGTTTTTGAAGTACACAAGACTGTGCAAATGCAGAAAATTCTAAACCGCCGTATTCTTTTTTGATGATCATGGCAAAAAATTTATTATCTTTTAGATACTGCCACAC
>NZ_JBEOPC010000286.1:0-311 GCF_040309765.1 Psychrobacter sp. TB20-MNA-CIBAN-0197 | reverse complement strand
GATAAATAACAATATGAATACAGTAGCGTTTGATTTTAGCAAATAATGCTTATGAATGTACATTATTTAATAACTAATAGTTAGGGGTGGGTTTTAGAAGTTTTTCTTGACAATAGGACTCAAACCATTGAATATAATAGCAGTTGATTGGTCAGTGAGCGGCTTTTATGATATTGCCGTGGCACTTGAGAATGAGAACTACGGGTTACTTATCGGTAGCTTACGTCGTTTTATTTTCTTTGTGATAATGATATGGCAAAAATGATGATCATAGCGATTATTATTAATAACTGTATATGTTGTCTCCGGAC
>NZ_JBEOPC010000285.1:0-312 GCF_040309765.1 Psychrobacter sp. TB20-MNA-CIBAN-0197 | reverse complement strand
GCCCTGGGGCAACTGCCGCTTTACCTCGACCGCGTGCAGAGCGCCCGCCGCGACCTGCCGCTGGTGGTGTTGCCGCTGATCAACGATCTGCGTAGCGCCCGTGGTGAAAGCCTGCTGGCGGAAACCAGCCTGTTCAGCCCGCCACTGCCCGAGCTGGCGCCGCTCGGCGACGCGGCACTCGCCGCGCTGGAACCGCCCGATCTGCCGAACGTGCTGCGCAAACTGCGGCAGATGCTGCAAATGGCCCTGGTCGGGCTGCTGCGCGAACAGGATGACCAGACGCACCTCGGTTATCTGGCCAAGGTCTTTACC
>NZ_JBEOPC010000284.1:0-313 GCF_040309765.1 Psychrobacter sp. TB20-MNA-CIBAN-0197 | reverse complement strand
CCACGGCTGTCTGCACGTTGTACCCGACCCGAGGCCCTTTGTGCGTTCGCAGCATTCGCGCATCGCTTTCGTGGGTATTGAATTGCTCAAGCTCCATGGATTTCATCAGCGCCTGGCACGTCAAGTTATTGGAATGCCTGACTTCAAGTTGCGCCAAAGTCGCCTTGATTGCATTGCGGTCAATCTTCTCGCCGGCTTCGGTTTTATCTGCCTCGTCCAGCTCTGCCAAATAGTGGGCGATGCGCTTCTCCAGCTTCTGCTCTTGATGTTGGAGCCGCTTCAAATTCATATGACGCCGTGAAGAGGCGACCGC
>NZ_JBEOPC010000283.1:0-313 GCF_040309765.1 Psychrobacter sp. TB20-MNA-CIBAN-0197 | reverse complement strand
CGATTTATATAACATTGACGACAGTAGTCCTGTCTCACGTTACAAGGATAAATACAATGAACGAAGATGAAGATCCAATCGCTGCTTTCGGCAGTGCGGAAGAGGGCAATGAACCATTAAAACCCTATATGGATCCAACCCTATTTGACACCATTGATAGGCAGGCGCAGATTGAACTGCTTACCCCAGTTTTTGATGCTATTACGCTTGCGGGCGTTGATTACGATCTAAAAGCACAAGACAGCGCCACTGGCAAACGCTATACGCTGCTCAAAGATGAACAAGTGATCGATATATTTGAGATGGATAGCAG
>NZ_JBEOPC010000282.1:0-313 GCF_040309765.1 Psychrobacter sp. TB20-MNA-CIBAN-0197 | reverse complement strand
ACGCAGATCCTCATCGAACTGCTGCGCACCTTCGACACCTTGCCGCTGGACGCACCGTTTGCCGCACCTGAACAAGCCTGACACGGAGTTCACCGATGGCGTATTTCGAGCACGAAGGTTGCAACCTGCATTACGAGGAATATGGCCACGGTGCGCCGTTGCTGCTGGTCCACGGGCTCGGCTCGAGCACCCTGGACTGGGAAATGCAGATCCCCGCGCTGGCCGCGCACTTCCGGGTGATCGTCCCGGACATTCGCGGCCACGGGCGCTCGGACAAACCCCGCGAGCGCTACAGCATCGCCGGGTTCAGCGC
>NZ_JBEOPC010000281.1:0-314 GCF_040309765.1 Psychrobacter sp. TB20-MNA-CIBAN-0197 | reverse complement strand
CTATAACTCGTTTGGTACTTCTGGTCAGGCTAGTAAAATTAAGCCAATTTCACTTGATGAAATGCACCTTAAATACTTAAGCGGCGAACTAGACCCTAAAATTAGATAATAGATCAATTTATAATTGATCATTATTAGAGCCTGTTTATCTTTCGAGGTTGAATTTGCAGCAGTATGTTTGGTTTTTAGGCAAGGCAGAGCCTATGTAGTGTGGTTACTCCCCATAAATAGGTGATAACGCAGCATAAATACCATACATGCGCTGCCCTTTGGGTTCAATCCACAAAGGTTAACACGCCCCAATAGATTACGAG
>NZ_JBEOPC010000280.1:0-314 GCF_040309765.1 Psychrobacter sp. TB20-MNA-CIBAN-0197 | reverse complement strand
GCCGGACCCATAGGCCAGCCAAATACGTTTTCCATTACTTTATCTACTTTTGCAAAGTTAGCGCCTTCAACCACTAATTTGCTAAAACCTGCAAAGTAAGGGAATAAAACACGGTTTACAAAAAAGCCAGGGCAATCGTTAACAACAATTGGAGACTTGCCTAATTTAAGCGCGTAATCAACTACGGCGTTAATGGTTTTATCAGAGGTTTTTGCACCACGGATAATTTCTACTAACGGCATTTTCGGTACTGGGTTAAAAAAGTGCATACCACAGAAGTTTTCTGGTTTATCTAACGCTTCTGCAAGTAAATC
>NZ_JBEOPC010000279.1:0-314 GCF_040309765.1 Psychrobacter sp. TB20-MNA-CIBAN-0197 | reverse complement strand
TTTTGGAAGCAAGATCGAGCTTGAAGTCAAACGCATGCTCAAGACGGTGCAGCTCGTCAATGCCTTCGAAGAGCAAATGGTGGCCCTTTCGGACGATCAATTGCGCGCCAAGACCGCCGAGTTCAAGGCCCGTATCGCCAAAGGGGAAACCCTCGACAAGCTGTTGCCGGAAGCCTTCGCCGTCGCCCGCGAGGCCGGCAAGCGTGTGATGGGCATGCGCCACTTCGACGTACAACTCGTCGGCGGCATGACCCTGCACGAGGGCAAGATTGCCGAAATGCGCACCGGTGAGGGCAAGACCCTCGTGGCCACCC
>NZ_JBEOPC010000278.1:0-314 GCF_040309765.1 Psychrobacter sp. TB20-MNA-CIBAN-0197 | reverse complement strand
AGCGCCAGCATCCGGAAGTCAATTTGCAGCTGACTGTGGT
Source organism: Psychrobacter sp. TB20-MNA-CIBAN-0197 (assembly GCF_040309765.1). Taxonomy (NCBI): domain Bacteria; kingdom Pseudomonadati; phylum Pseudomonadota; class Gammaproteobacteria; order Moraxellales; family Moraxellaceae; genus Psychrobacter; species Psychrobacter sp. TB20-MNA-CIBAN-0197. The sequence goes on along the minus strand of NZ_JBEOPC010000278.1, from coordinate 274 downwards.
CAACCGTGGCCAGGTCATTCGCCGCCTCTCGGACAACCGCGATGATCTGGTGATCATGTCGATGGTGCCGCAGGACATGGGCCTGGAATTCCTGCCGTTCCTCAACAATCCGATTGTCGCCGTCGCGCGCCCGGATCATCCGCTGGCGCACATGGGCCCGCTGCGCTTGCAGGATCTGGAACCGTATACGCTGCTGATCCGCGAGCCGGGCTCGGGCACACGTCTGGCCTGCGAAGAATATTTCAAGGAAAAGCGCGTGCACTTCACCCAGACC
>NZ_JBEOPC010000277.1:0-314 GCF_040309765.1 Psychrobacter sp. TB20-MNA-CIBAN-0197 | reverse complement strand
GCTTATGCGTTTACGTGCAGCGTCTACTTCAACAACTTTAACCTTGACAATATCACCAGCTTTAACAACTTCACGCGGATCTGATATAAATTTATTCGTGATTGCTGAAATATGCACTAAACCATCTTGGTGAACACCTACATCAACAAACGCACCAAAATTAGCAACGTTTGAAACCACACCTTCTAAAATCATACCTGGCTTTAGGTCACTAATTTTTTCAACACCGGCTTTAAACTCAGCTGTTTTAAATTCAGGTCGAGGATCTCGACCAGGTTTATCAAGCTCAGTAATAATGTCGGTAACGGTTGGTA
>NZ_JBEOPC010000276.1:0-314 GCF_040309765.1 Psychrobacter sp. TB20-MNA-CIBAN-0197 | reverse complement strand
GAAGTGGGCTATCCTAGTGGCGGTAAGGTTTTTTATATCACCATGCCAGCGATGCGTGCCGAGCTGAGTACGGAACAAAAAAATGATAAAAACCTGCTGCACGTTAATTTGTTGAACAATCAAGATAAGCGTTTAGGGGATCTGTATGTCGATGGCGATAATATGCTAGACGTCAGCTTGACCCAGCGTTTGTTGGAGAATATGCCTGAGTATAAAGGACAAGCTCCGCAAGATACCCCTGTCGTCAGTGTGCGCCAGCCCTTGTTAGCTGGTTTGGGGACGCGCTAAATGTCTACTGTTACCGCTAATTTAAA
>NZ_JBEOPC010000275.1:0-315 GCF_040309765.1 Psychrobacter sp. TB20-MNA-CIBAN-0197 | reverse complement strand
GCGCTGATGTAATCGAATTGAACCGTGCCAGCCTGCGCTTCAAGCAGCAGGTCAGGCGGGCCACGGATAATGTACTGCTCTGCGAAGGGCAGTTTTTGGTGGCCTGCGTGCGCACCGACAGTTTGAAACCCCGGGCCCTTCCCGAAGACCTGCGTGCGGCCTTCGCCGACGCGGTCGGCCCGGGTACACACTCAAAGCAGGAGATAAAGCGTGGAAGCTAACGTCGTCGACCATTCCTCCATGTGGAGCCTGGTCAGCAATGCCAGCATCGTGGTGCAGTTGGTAATGTTGACCCTGGTGGCCGCATCGGTGACC
>NZ_JBEOPC010000274.1:0-315 GCF_040309765.1 Psychrobacter sp. TB20-MNA-CIBAN-0197 | reverse complement strand
GTGTCTGCACATGACCGGACTCTTCGCCCTTGCGCCACAGCTTGCCACGGGAACGTGACCAGTAGATTGCACGATTTTCCGCAGCGGTCAGTTCCAGCGCTTCGCGGTTCATCCAGGCCATCATCAATACGCGCCCGGTCTTGTGATCCTGGGCAATCGCCGGCACCAGGCCGTCAGCGTCCCACTTGATCTCGTCCAGCCAGTTTTTCATCGTCAAATCTCGAAAAGCAGCAGCAAGCGATGAGCTTCGAGCTGCAAGTAAACGCACGTTGCGGCGTGCCTGTAGCGTCAAGCTTGAAGCTGGCAGCTTATAAC
>NZ_JBEOPC010000273.1:0-315 GCF_040309765.1 Psychrobacter sp. TB20-MNA-CIBAN-0197 | reverse complement strand
ACATGTACATGCTGAAGCTGAACCACTTGGTAGACGACAAGATGCACGCGCGTTCTACCGGTTCTTACAGCCTGGTTACCCAGCAGCCGCTGGGTGGTAAGGCGCAGTTCGGTGGTCAGCGTTTCGGGGAGATGGAGGTCTGGGCACTGGAAGCATACGGTGCTGCTTACACTCTGCAAGAAATGCTCACAGTGAAGTCGGACGATGTGAACGGCCGTACCAAGATGTACAAGAACATCGTGGATGGCGATCACCGTATGGAGCCGGGCATGCCCGAGTCCTTCAACGTGTTGATCAAGGAAATTCGTGCCCTCG
>NZ_JBEOPC010000272.1:0-316 GCF_040309765.1 Psychrobacter sp. TB20-MNA-CIBAN-0197 | reverse complement strand
ATATAAAGCAGAAATACAACATCAGCCTGGCGCCCTACCCGCTGGATGACCTGAAGACTCTGCAGATCAGTCTCGGCCAGTACACCTGCATCAAGCCCGGCGATTCCACCGCTCATGTCGAGGCACAACAAGCGCTGGCCGGTCTGTTCGAAGATGCTGCGCTGAACGTTCAGAGTTCACGGGACCTTAGCGCCGATGAAAGCCTCAGTGATCTGCGCATACGCATCGACGCCCTGAGCCATGTGAGCGAACAGTTTGCTTCCGTGGACAAGCGATTCGATGACCTGGCGAGTGAATATTCCGAACACATACACCC
>NZ_JBEOPC010000271.1:0-316 GCF_040309765.1 Psychrobacter sp. TB20-MNA-CIBAN-0197 | reverse complement strand
ATCGTTTCTTGCCCCGGTGTAGACTTGCGACAATTTCAGCCGCCGGCCGGCTGGACCATGGACTGACAAAGGAAAGGCAATGAGCGAGGAAACGATGCGGTTGGGGCGTGAGCGGCGCTATCTGGTGTTGCTGGGGATCATCTGCCTGGCGTTGATCGGCGGCGCACTTTACATGCAGGTCGTGCTCGGCGAAGCACCTTGCCCACTGTGCATTCTGCAGCGCTATGCACTGTTGCTGATTGCAGTGTTCGCCTTCATCGGTGCGGGCATGCGTAGCCGTCGCAGCATCACCGTGTTCGAGACACTGGTAGTGATC
>NZ_JBEOPC010000270.1:0-317 GCF_040309765.1 Psychrobacter sp. TB20-MNA-CIBAN-0197 | reverse complement strand
GGGTTTGAATCTTGGCTACGTCAACGGCACGGTCGACATCCCCGGCATCGGCAAGATTCTCGACCTGAAAGTGCTGGCGCGGGCGCTGAAGAGCAAGGGCGGCACCAATGTGCTGTCGACGCCGAACCTGCTGACCCTGGACAACGAAGCGGCGAGCATTTTTGTCGGCCAGACCATCCCGTTTGTCAGCGGCAGCTACGTCACCGGCGGCGGGGGCACCAGCAACAACCCGTTTCAGACCGTGACCCGCGAAGAGGTCGGCCTCAAGCTCAACGTACGCCCGCAGATTTCCGAGGGTGGCACGGTGAAGCTGGATA
>NZ_JBEOPC010000269.1:0-317 GCF_040309765.1 Psychrobacter sp. TB20-MNA-CIBAN-0197 | reverse complement strand
GGTTATGGGGGCGCTGCGCACCCCAAGGGGGACAAGTCCCCTCGCCACGGGAGGTCGCTGTACCTCCAGGCTATGGTGTAAGGCCCCGATCTAGAGGCTTCGAGCCCACCTCAAAAACTTATTTCAGCGCCGCCCGCAAGGGTCGGCGCTTTGTGCTTTGTCTACACCTGGAGACCCTCTGATGTCTGTTCGTCACTGGCACGCTGTCCTGCTGACCCTCGTCGTTCTATGCGGCCTTGGCGGCTGTAGCGGCAATTACAAATTCAACGACAACGACTATCGCCCGTTGGGTGATCCGCAAGCGGTCAATCGCGGCA
>NZ_JBEOPC010000268.1:0-319 GCF_040309765.1 Psychrobacter sp. TB20-MNA-CIBAN-0197 | reverse complement strand
AAAAAATCTGGTACTCGCCGCGAAGAGCGTTTGCTAGACGAAGACAAACTACGTAAGGTTTGGATTTTACGCAAATTGCTGCAGCCGATGGATGGTGTACAAGCCACTGAATTTTTATTGGATCGCTTAAAAGAAGCGAAAACCAATGACGAGTTCTTTGAGCAAATGAAACGTAAATCTCAAAACTAATCGTCTTATCGTTGCTATTATACAAAAAGACCGCTTGCTTATAAGCGGTCTTTTTTATGACTCACATAAGTAATAGAGATGAAAACAGTTAGCGTATTATCGAATCAAATACAATAAACCTCATCAAAAG
>NZ_JBEOPC010000267.1:0-320 GCF_040309765.1 Psychrobacter sp. TB20-MNA-CIBAN-0197 | reverse complement strand
ATACAGCGCTCTGCGCTCTTTATTATTTTGCGCTAAGTTAACGGTCTTTTTTAATTCAATTTCCTTTTGAGCCACTAACGATAATAACAGCGCAATGCGCTCTGCCTGACCATTAATTTCTGAACTTAACGATTTCACATACTCAGTTTGTGATTCAAGCTGCTCAAGTGCATCGTAATAAGGAACTAAATAATCACTTTTTTCTGTAAGTAAATAACCTCGCTGACCCGACTCTGCCTGCACAACTGACAAATGTAACTTTTCGATAGCTGTAGTGAGCATATTGGTATTATCTAAGCTATTTTGTGTTTGGCTTAACC
>NZ_JBEOPC010000266.1:0-320 GCF_040309765.1 Psychrobacter sp. TB20-MNA-CIBAN-0197 | reverse complement strand
GTCTACGCGTGGGTCAGGCTCATGACCGCCTCCACACATTGGCGCACGCCTTCGCTGACAGCCAGCGACGGACGTGGCCTGCCAGTCCGTCAGGTCGCTTATTTGCGTACCGTGGCGGGTGACACGCCGAAAGCTCTCGTGACCCGCCAGCGCCACGATGTCGCCGGGCGTCTGGTCGCGCAACAGGATCCACGCCTGCCGACAGCAAACACAACCAGCGTGTTTGCGCTGAACGATATCGCCGTGTTTACCAACAGCCAGGATAGCGGCTGGCGCCTGCTGCTGCCGGGCAGGGCCGGGGAGCCCGGACACCGTTGGGA
>NZ_JBEOPC010000265.1:0-321 GCF_040309765.1 Psychrobacter sp. TB20-MNA-CIBAN-0197 | reverse complement strand
AGTGTGCGCTGGTCGGCTTATCTTGTATTCGCCGTGACGACGGACGGGGTTTCGATATTTATTGTTACCGACTTGATGATCCTGCCCTTTACAACCGTGATACGTCTGTCGCTGCCTACGCCCTCAATCAAGCAATGCAATATATGATAGAAGACAAATTCAGTCATTATATGTGGGGCTATCGACGTTTTAAGCATATCCCTATTTTGGGCAATCCTTATCGCGCTGATGACACAGTATTGGCAAATTTTATTCGTACCAACCAGTCTCATTCTTCATTGCCTTCTAATATTAAAGATGATCATAAAAAACTTACTAACG
>NZ_JBEOPC010000264.1:0-321 GCF_040309765.1 Psychrobacter sp. TB20-MNA-CIBAN-0197 | reverse complement strand
GAGTTGGCACTAGGTTATCATCAGCCATACTGCGCGTTAACGGCGCCATTAATACGCGGTTTTTAAGCTCAATTGTGCTGTTTAATTTATACGGGGCAAGTAAATCAATCGACATTGTGGATCCTTTGTGTGGGAATGGCTAAGCACTAAATGCTCAACCTAAATAGCAAGTATGGTGTGTAAATGCGGCCATTTGGTAAACATTCAAGGGTATTTTTGAATGAACGCTCAAATTAATAATAAAACTTATACTTACAGAGCCGTAAATTAGATCTATATAGGGTAAATTAAATAATAACTTTTCACCACACTGTCATATAA
>NZ_JBEOPC010000263.1:0-321 GCF_040309765.1 Psychrobacter sp. TB20-MNA-CIBAN-0197 | reverse complement strand
AGCCAGTATCGGCTCAGTCGCACCTTATGTCGGTTTGTTTGGCACAGTATGGGGTATTATGAATGCCTTTTTGGGACTCTCTCAAACGGAACAGGCGACTCTCGCTTCTGTTGCGCCAGGCATCGCGGAAGCACTCATTGCCACGGCGATGGGTTTATTTGCAGCGATTCCTGCTGTGCTCGCGTACAACCACTTTACGGCCAAATCGAGCCGCTTGTACGATTCACGCGCGTTATTCTGCGATGAGATGACAGGGATGCTCCAGCGTGAGACCAGTGCTCAAAGCGTGATAGACAGAGACACTGCCCTTAACAGCAATGC
>NZ_JBEOPC010000262.1:0-322 GCF_040309765.1 Psychrobacter sp. TB20-MNA-CIBAN-0197 | reverse complement strand
ATACTACCGCGTGCCAACTCGCGGCCTGCACGGTCACCTAATGATAATAATGCTGCTGACATAGCACCCACACGATCTTCATCCACGCCGGTTGGTAGAGCTGAAGCAATCATAAGACCATCGTTAGAGATTAGCGCAGATGCTTCAACATCTGCTGATGAACTGTTTAAGTCTTCCAATATCTGCTGAAATGAATCTGTACGCATATCGCTTTCTCTGTACTGGTGATTGGTTTTTTATTTATGAACTAATGAAGTTAGTCAAAAATATCCTTGTTTAAAGAAAGGTATTATAATTCCTTCCTAATAATATTGATATACAT
>NZ_JBEOPC010000261.1:0-322 GCF_040309765.1 Psychrobacter sp. TB20-MNA-CIBAN-0197 | reverse complement strand
CCCCTACAATCAGACTTTTTCCAGCGCGCACGCATTGATTGCGATCAAGTGAACGACGCGCACAGTCTGGCCAGGCATCGCCTGCGCTCCAATCATTCATCTGTCACTGACCCAAGGTTCTCCATGGCTCAATACGTCTTCACCATGCATCGGCTGGGCAAAGTTGTTCCGCCGAAGCGGGAAATCCTCAAGAACATTTCGCTGTCCTTCTTCCCCGGCGCCAAGATCGGCGTGCTCGGCCTCAACGGTTCGGGTAAATCCACGCTGCTGAAAATCATGGCCGGCGTCGACACCGAGTTCGAAGGCGAAGCCCGTCCGATGC
>NZ_JBEOPC010000260.1:0-323 GCF_040309765.1 Psychrobacter sp. TB20-MNA-CIBAN-0197 | reverse complement strand
GGTATGCGCTGTGCGCCGCACATGGGCATGATAAAAAGTGGTGGCAACTACGCCAGTGCACTAGGACCAATTTCAGCAGCACGTACTAAGCATCAGGCTGATCAAATTTTATTTTGTCCAGGTGGCGACGTACAAGAAACCGGTGCTGCTAACTTTATACTTATTGATGGCAACGAAATTATTACTAAAGCGCTCGATAGCACATTTTTACATGGTGTTACCCGTAATAGTATTTTAACCATAGCTAAAGACTTAGGTATGACGGTAAGCGAGCGTAACTTTAGCGTTACTGAGCTACTAGAGCGTGCTGCTAAACCTGGTAC
>NZ_JBEOPC010000259.1:0-323 GCF_040309765.1 Psychrobacter sp. TB20-MNA-CIBAN-0197 | reverse complement strand
CAAATAAACATCCTTGTAATAGAGTTAATAAATCTTTAGCTTAATAATAAGTATTTTGTTTCGAGCATTTGGTTATGACGATGCGCTATCTATCCTCAGCACGCCTAAGCACTCCTAAACATTAAGCGGCAGGCAATCCATCAGGAAGCGCGATGAGTACCTCTTTTAGAATATCCAACCCTTCTTTTAGGGTGTCAGAATCTATGGTAAGTGGCGGTAATAAGCGAATGATATGGCGATATTGCCCACTTGGCATCAGCAATAGACCACGCTCGCGGGCTTTGGTTAATACTTGCGCCATCACACTTGGATGCACATCATGC
>NZ_JBEOPC010000258.1:0-324 GCF_040309765.1 Psychrobacter sp. TB20-MNA-CIBAN-0197 | reverse complement strand
CAGCATATCAGCGATTAATTTTCCGCCCTCATCACCCATCAGCTGACGCGCTAGCATATAGGATTTTTTGGCATGGTTTTGACTCAGCTCTTTTTCTTTTTTTGAGTCGGTTGGATTGGCGTAATACCAACCAAGCTCCAGATATTTTTCGGAGTCGATAAGGTCTAAATAAGGCGCATCGGTATCCATAAAGCGATACTTAGAGGCCGAATTACTGGCGTAGTCTAGGCTGTTTTCGTCCGTGCTGACCACTTTACCAAAGGTCGACTTGATATCATCCAACGCATCAACCGTAAGCGGGTCTACTGGGGCAGCGCTCCACGA
>NZ_JBEOPC010000256.1:0-325 GCF_040309765.1 Psychrobacter sp. TB20-MNA-CIBAN-0197 | reverse complement strand
CATTCTGCGTTGCTTGGTTATAAAAAGCCTTGACCACATCAAATAACCGATAACGACCGTTGCTCTTTTCGAGTAAAGTTAAATCTAAACAAAGCGCCACCAATGCGCCTTTATTGTAGTAACTGATCCCAGCATTACCTGTGTTTTCATCATTACGATACAGCTTAATCCACGCATCAAAACTCGACTCAGCGACACTTTGATAGGCGCGTCCAGGGGTTTGATAGTAACGATTGATTTGTTCAGCCAGTAATTTAAGATAGCTTGGTTTATCAATCACGCCTGATGCTTGCAACATAAAATCATCAATATAAGAAGTAAAACC
>NZ_JBEOPC010000255.1:0-326 GCF_040309765.1 Psychrobacter sp. TB20-MNA-CIBAN-0197 | reverse complement strand
CACGAATACAGTCGCCTGATTGTGGTGTTACTTTTTTTAGTAACTGAATATCACGCTTAACCCCAGTTACTTTAACTGTGTCTGTCGGATTAGCGAGTTGTAACTGAAGTAATGCGATAATACCATCTGCATCACCATTAAAAACATCGTATTTCATAATAGTCTCAAAGTCAGAAAACAAAGTACTTTGCTTAACTAAGCGGTTAATCTTTAAATTATTCTGGTATCAAAATCTGAATACCTATAATTTTATAACTTCTTTTTCTTTTAAATACTGAATAATTTGCTCAACACTTTGTTCAATACTTTGCTGTGCTGTTTTTACA
>NZ_JBEOPC010000254.1:0-326 GCF_040309765.1 Psychrobacter sp. TB20-MNA-CIBAN-0197 | reverse complement strand
AGCAAGAACAAATGAGATATCTCAAAAAGTCTTCAGAATACGGATGCACTCGCGCTATAGAGCGACTAAAGCTAGAAGGGGGTATTTAGGCCTTCCCGAAGGCTGTCTTGGCTACAGGTGAATTCGAGGCATAAAAAAACCCCGCTCGGTAGCGGGGTTTTTGGTGAGCGAAAAGCTCAAATGAAACCGGCGGCAAGACCGCTTGCCAAGCAACTGCACCCTACGGCGTGAACGGTATCTACAACTGCTATCCCGAACGATTTAACCATAGAGCTAACCCCCTTCAAGGACAAAACCGCCTTGGTCGGCATTACATTATTAATGGC
>NZ_JBEOPC010000253.1:0-328 GCF_040309765.1 Psychrobacter sp. TB20-MNA-CIBAN-0197 | reverse complement strand
ATCAGAACCATTGAAGCAAATGTATCTGTAAGCAGCGCAGAACCATTTAACTCAAGCTCTGTATACTTTAATTTGATGTTTGGTACTAATGGCACTGGGTGCTCAAGCGCCGCGTAATAACTTACAAACGTCTCATCTTCAAAATTGAAATCTTGAGATGCATTATTTTTATAAGAAAATTGACCATCGTTATCTGACTTCCACCCATCAACACCTACGTATAAACCTAGTAGAGTGTCAGCTTGCGCTGCTGGTGCTAAACATGCCATTGAAAGGGCTGCTGCTAAACAATACTTTTTCATTTTTTATCCTTGAGCTAGTAGTTCGC
>NZ_JBEOPC010000252.1:0-328 GCF_040309765.1 Psychrobacter sp. TB20-MNA-CIBAN-0197 | reverse complement strand
GCTCAATAGGAAATTGGTTGTCTGTAGGGCTAATATTAAGCGTTTTACCGCTTTCTACAAACGGTGTTACAAATACTTTAAAGCGCTCAGCAAACGCAAGATATTGGCCATCTGGCGATACTCTAAATTCGGTGGCATGCTCAGATTCGTAAAGCTTACGCACTTTTTTAGTATCAAGCTCTACTACACTCAGCGTTGGTTTTGGCCACGGGCTCATGATGTACACTCGATCGTTAGCTGCGCCAAACTGTGGCTGATAGCCATTTTTTGAAATTAACTCACTTTTGCCGCCTTTAGTACTTACGCTGTAAACTCCTGGGTTTAGTGA
>NZ_JBEOPC010000251.1:0-329 GCF_040309765.1 Psychrobacter sp. TB20-MNA-CIBAN-0197 | reverse complement strand
GCGCTGGCGCTGACCACCGGATAAATTGGCAGGATAAGCGTCTTTTTTATCCAGCAGACCCACTTTATCGAGCAGTTTTTCAGCATCGCTAATGGCTTGATCTTTTTTAATCTTTAAAACTTGCGTTGGCCCTTCGATGATGTTTTGCAAAATCGTTTTGTGTGGCCACAAGTTGAAGTTCTGAAAGACGAAGCCCACCCGCGCACGCAAACTCTCTAATTGCTTGATATCTGCGGCTTGAAGCTCACCTGATTTACTGGGCTTTAACATCAGCTCGTCGTTACCAATGATGATACGACCCTGATTGGGCTTTTCAAGCAGATTAATAC
>NZ_JBEOPC010000250.1:0-330 GCF_040309765.1 Psychrobacter sp. TB20-MNA-CIBAN-0197 | reverse complement strand
CACCCAAAGTGCCGCAAAAGCCAAGGGCTGCTTGCCAACCAGTCGATTAAAAATTAACGCCAAAAATCCATTAAACAAGCCCATGCCTAGACCCATCAGCCCAATAATAATCAAAGCCAGCCATGCGGGCGTCGCCCCATAGACATGGATGGACGTATAGAGCCAAAATGCACCCACGCACCATAGCCCCGTGCCGTATGCTTGACCGATAAAAAAGGCTCGGCGACCTGTCATCTCAGGCATCAATCGCGCGTATAAGATAGCGGGCGATACCAGTGCTACTGGCCAAATACCATAAGGCGCGAGCGCAAAAATAAATATTGCCCCTGC
>NZ_JBEOPC010000249.1:0-330 GCF_040309765.1 Psychrobacter sp. TB20-MNA-CIBAN-0197 | reverse complement strand
GGCTGACACAGCCCAACTGCTCAGGAGAACGTCGCATGGATAACGTTTCGCAGGCCCCGCTGATTCTGATCACCGGCGGCAGTCGCGGAGTCGGCGCCGCCACCGCCCGACTCGCTGCCGCGCAAGGCTACGACGTCGCCATCAGCTACGTCGCCAACGAGTCCGCCGCTCTTGAGGTGGTGGCGGATATCGAAGAATTGGGACGCAAAGGCCTCGCGGTGCGTGCTGACAGTGCTGACCCCGAGCAGGTTGCTGCGCTGTTCTCGGCTATCGATCGTTCATTCGGGCGTATCGACGTGCTGGTCAATAACGCTGGCATTCTGGCAAAAC
>NZ_JBEOPC010000248.1:0-331 GCF_040309765.1 Psychrobacter sp. TB20-MNA-CIBAN-0197 | reverse complement strand
AGGAAGTTCTTCGTGCTGATCGGTGCCTTGACCGGGTCCAGTTCGATTTCGATCTGGCCGTTGGTGGTGTCCAGCAGCACGTGAGGCGCCTTGGCCGGGGTAGCAGCCATCAGGTTGGCGGCAAACAGTAAGGAGCCGGCGGCGAGGGCAAGTTATTTCAGCATGGGTCAGTGATCCTGAGAGTGAAGGTCGGCTGTGGCGAGAAAATCCAGCAGCGTGTGATTGAAGCGTTCGGGTTGATCGAGCGGGGTGGCATGGCGCGAGTCGTCAATGACCACCAGCCGCGCATCCGGCAGCAGTTTTACATAGGTTTCCTTTAACGCCACCGGTG
>NZ_JBEOPC010000247.1:0-331 GCF_040309765.1 Psychrobacter sp. TB20-MNA-CIBAN-0197 | reverse complement strand
CTCCAGCATTGCCTCTTTGGTCTCAACGTTTTTCTTTTTAACGGCCAACTCTTCGTCACGCTCAAGCTCGTTAGTGATGACGTTTTGGAAGGCTGTTAGCTGAGTAATCTTTTTGATACCTTCAGCATCCAAGATATTGCTTGAATCTAGTGAGGCTTTCGGCGTTTGCTCTAAATAATCAATCGCCACATCTTCTAAGACATAGCCATTCAGATCGTTACCGATTTCTTGGACGATACTGTCACGGAACTCGCTGCGATTTTCAAACAACTTAACGAAATCAATCTGCTTGCCCACAGTTTTTAGTGCTTCTGAGAACTTAGCGTTAAAC
>NZ_JBEOPC010000246.1:0-332 GCF_040309765.1 Psychrobacter sp. TB20-MNA-CIBAN-0197 | reverse complement strand
CTGTAGACCAACGCATCGGTTTTCTTTCCTTCGCCGCCTCAAGCACTTTCTTGCGCTTCGCTAAAATAGCGCCATCTTGCAGTGCATGACGTTGCCCTGGTGAGACAAAATTTAGCTGGCTGTGTTTATGCTCATCGTTGTACCAGGTTACAAACTTTTCCACCCATTCTCTTGCTGTTGCTAAGCAGCTAAAACCTGATGCCGGCCACTGTGGGCGGTATTTAAACGTTTTAAATAACGACTCTGAAAAGGGGTTGTCATTACTCACCCGCGGCCGACTTAATGATGCCGTAATACCAAGCTCTTCCAGCTTGGCTTTCATGGTCAGTGAC
>NZ_JBEOPC010000245.1:0-333 GCF_040309765.1 Psychrobacter sp. TB20-MNA-CIBAN-0197 | reverse complement strand
GACCACGACGCCGCTATCGCCGCGATGACCGGTGGGCATGCGGTTGGCGCGCCGTTTCAGCTGGATATTGATTCGTTCATTTAACTTAATCAGTCAACAAGGAAGTACCGATGCTCTCGTTATCCCCCAAGTTAAACTTCGCCACTGCAACGCACTCGATCCGCGCTTTGTTATTGGCCAGCTTCATAATATTTGGAACTGGATGCAACTCGTTCTCCAGTTCGGCAACACTGAACATGGACATCCCTGCGAATTTTAGCGTCACCGCCGAAGCGCACTATCAGCCGTTTTCCCCATATTACTGTTACGCGCCAGAAAACTACGCAAGAGACC
>NZ_JBEOPC010000244.1:0-333 GCF_040309765.1 Psychrobacter sp. TB20-MNA-CIBAN-0197 | reverse complement strand
GCTCAAGGCGCTGGAAGAACAAGGCATCAGGATCGACGCGATTGCCGGCACCAGCATGGGCGCCGTGGTCGGCGGCCTGTACGCCTCGGGCTACAAGATCGATGAACTGGAAAAGCTCGCCCTGAGCATCGACTGGCAAGCGGCGCTGTCCGACGCGCCGCCGCGTGAGGACGTGCCATTTCGACGCAAGCAGGACGACCGCGACTTTCTGGTGAAGCAGAAACTCAGCTTCCGCGACGACGGCAGCCTCGGCCTGCCATTGGGGGTGATTCAGGGCCAGAACCTCGCACTGTTGCTGGAAAGCCTGTTGGCGCACACCAGCGACACCCGCGA
>NZ_JBEOPC010000243.1:0-334 GCF_040309765.1 Psychrobacter sp. TB20-MNA-CIBAN-0197 | reverse complement strand
GCGGTGGAGAAGAGTCTCCTGAGTCGGTATTAATACGGGCTGGATTTTTGACCGATGACAGTGACCACCTGATCGATGAGCAATGGCTAAGCGCAGATAAGCAACTTACTTATCCAACGCAGCTGGCAGGTCCTGGTAAGCTGACGAAGCGCTTACAAATTGACCGTGAATTGAATGGTAAACCTATTAGTGCAGAGTCAGCCGTTTGGATCGAAGATGATGGCTGTCAGCCACCGATATCTCTGCGTCCTCGTATCGGCATTGACTATGCTGGCGATGCCAAAGATTGGCTATTGCGCTATATCTGGAGCGACCATCCTTCACTGTCAAAAAA
>NZ_JBEOPC010000242.1:0-335 GCF_040309765.1 Psychrobacter sp. TB20-MNA-CIBAN-0197 | reverse complement strand
CCCGTTCCATTCTTTAATATAGCTACCATCTTTGTAACCGTGATCTTGGCGGAAAAAGTTTAACGTATTTTTACCTACGTAGCCGCGATATAAATCATCAATATCCATACCCATTTGCGCCATACAGCCGGCAAAGGCAGCGGCATTAAACGTTTTATCTGCAACAGCAGAAGCCGCTAATATTTCTAGCGTTTGTTTAAAGTCATCCGCTTGTTGAGCATTACTAAGCTCAGTTTCAAGTTGCTTTGCTAAGTCTTCGTAGCTAGTTTTACCGTCAATTCTAAGCGATAGACCAAAATGAAAAATATCAACCAACTCTAAAATAACTTGTTCAG
>NZ_JBEOPC010000241.1:0-335 GCF_040309765.1 Psychrobacter sp. TB20-MNA-CIBAN-0197 | reverse complement strand
CGCCAATCGTTATCTAAATCAAATACAGCTTCAAAACCAACAGAGTCAACCTTTGGATTCATACCATCGCGAATATCGCCGCTACTGATTTGGTTTTCACCATTTAAACGTACTGTTTTAGTAAATAACGCTGAGTGAGGTGTGTCTGATTGCGCATCAAAGCCAGCAATAGAGTCACCATTTGAGTACATTGGCATAGGAAGGTAGCCAACACTCTTATCGTCTAAGTGTTTGTAATAAAGGCGAACGTAACCGTTGTCGAAATCTTTAGTAAGATTAGCTTTTATTTGGCCACCTTTATTAGACGTGTAACCTGTTTCGCGCGGGCCTTCGCC
>NZ_JBEOPC010000240.1:0-335 GCF_040309765.1 Psychrobacter sp. TB20-MNA-CIBAN-0197 | reverse complement strand
GGCAAGGCCTGCCGGGCCTTGGCCGAATCCATCCAGATGCGCCAGCCCTTCATCTACGACGCCAGTTTCGCCGAAGCCCTGCACGACCTGCATGCCTCCCTCGAACACTTGCGCATCCAGAGCAACCCGGCATGGCGCGGCCTGCTGCGCTCGCTGCGCGCACTGGCGGCCAACCTCGGCACCCTCGACCGCCTGCTCAGCGATGCCAGCAACCCCGATGCCCTGGCGGATGCCACCGACAGCAGCCTGCTCGACCGCTCACCGCGCAATCTCAAGAACGTGTGGATTCGCCTGCGCACGCAACTGACGCCGACCTCGCTGCTGTTCCGCCATGC
>NZ_JBEOPC010000239.1:0-336 GCF_040309765.1 Psychrobacter sp. TB20-MNA-CIBAN-0197 | reverse complement strand
CAATAGAGGGGCTTAGTTAATGCGTGAATTACAAGTTAATCAGAAAGCTCCTACGTCACCTAGGCAATATACCTAGTGGTACGCGCGAAACCAGCTACAGATAAACGGCTATTGCGCAGGGTTTTGCGCGGGTTTGTTCGCAGGCAAACGTATGAAAATATGACGAGTCGAAGATGCGCGTAACCGTTGCGCAATATATATCTGCGCTCGCAAGTAACAAATGTAGAGAAGATTGAAATGCCGGGAGAGAGGTAACTTCCATCCGTGGAAGTGGAGGGGTATTACTGAGGAAGTTGTCAGGCGTGATTCAGAAACTTGCTGAGAAACTGTTTGGTG
>NZ_JBEOPC010000238.1:0-337 GCF_040309765.1 Psychrobacter sp. TB20-MNA-CIBAN-0197 | reverse complement strand
ATCTAATGATAGAGCTCCTACTGCTACTAGTATTTTGAATAAAGTAAATACAAGGTATACTGCTGATATGGTCAAAGAGTCTTATTTTCAATATTCAAATGTCTAAGCTTATCGAGGTTGTGAATGGGTTGGTATGATTATACTTACTCAATTAAACGTTCATTCAAGAAGAGTTGCTACGATAATTTAGCAGCTCTTTTCTATTATTTAGAGCTAATCCTTTTTTTGTATCTCGGTCATCATAAAATATAAAAAACAGAGGCAGCTTGGTACAGAGGGACGGGCGCCGAACGAAACTATTAAAGAATACCGAGCCATGCCACGCATATTTCCCCAC
>NZ_JBEOPC010000237.1:0-337 GCF_040309765.1 Psychrobacter sp. TB20-MNA-CIBAN-0197 | reverse complement strand
GTGTTATTGCTTTACGTTATTTTTAGTTGTTATCTCAAACGTAAGCATATGATTATCAATGACTATTTAGCAAACATAAGCATATTCCCCTTGGTAGTCTTCGAGCAGACTTTGTATAGCCTCATACTCTTGTTGCCGACGCACTAATCTATACGATGGTCATATGCTTAATCTTGTCAGGTTTTAGGAGAGATTATGAGTCGTCAGCATCAGTTCAAGGCACGAGAAGAGAATATCTTAGCGATGGCAGAGCAACTGTTACTTGAGTCAGGCGATGGTGATATCACTTTAGACAGTTTGGCAGACCAGCTTGATTTGGCTAAAGGCACCTTATATA
>NZ_JBEOPC010000236.1:0-337 GCF_040309765.1 Psychrobacter sp. TB20-MNA-CIBAN-0197 | reverse complement strand
GTCTTAATGCTAACGTCATTAAGATGTAATAAATAGGACAAATGTCCGAAGAGCACATTGATGTTTCAATACCATTTTTCTAGTTACCTTGTTGATCAGCTTTTAACCTTTGCCGGTAGTAGCTATCAACAATCAAAAAAAGAAGTTCTGATCCATCAAGATCAGCCTTTAAGCAAGCTTGTGCTTGTACGCAGTGGCACTGTGTCGTTTAGTTACGACGTAGGTAATGGACGACGCCTGCTGTTAGGACAATTGGATTGTAACAACACCCTTATTGGTGAAATAGAAGCGCTAAATAATAATCCGTGTATTTATACGGTAACGTGCTTTAGCGATG
>NZ_JBEOPC010000235.1:0-340 GCF_040309765.1 Psychrobacter sp. TB20-MNA-CIBAN-0197 | reverse complement strand
TAAATTGTTTTGAAATAGAACCTAAACGTAAAACGCTTTGCTCATTAAGTGCAATGTTATGCTCAAGGTTGGCAAGCCCGCGCGCTCCTTTAAAAAGTACTTTGCCATTTTTACTTATAATTACCGATACCCCGGGCTCGGTTTCAACTAGGCTCTCGTGAAGAATTTCCTGATACTGCGAGGCTGTCGGGTTTGCTTTTACAAGGCTGGGTGTTAATAGCGAGAGGGCTAACAAACAGCTAGCGTAAAATGGCTTAATCATATTCATCCTTTGTAGTTTTTATACCAAACCTGTAAATAGGTTTAGCGATCCTTGTGCTTCATTTAAGCGGTTATTTAC
>NZ_JBEOPC010000234.1:0-340 GCF_040309765.1 Psychrobacter sp. TB20-MNA-CIBAN-0197 | reverse complement strand
ACCCTTCACTTTTAAAGCTGCCAGCACAGTTATAAGGCTGCTCTGCGTCGCAATAAGCACTAATTTGTGCATCACTTAGGGTTTTAAACGTCACATTAAAAGGTTCTACGCAGGTTTTTTTTGTTCCAGTTACAATATCGTAAACACAAAGCCCAGTTAAAAATGTTACAGTATTACCGCTAAATAAATTTAGTTGTTTTAGAGCATTTTGTTTATTGTGCGGTTTACCTAAAATTTGATTGTTAAACACAGCGACTTGGTCTGATCCAATTGCTAACCCTTTTTTAAAGTGTTTATTAGCTGCTGAGGCTTTTAACTCACTTAAACGCTTAACCAGTTC
>NZ_JBEOPC010000233.1:0-340 GCF_040309765.1 Psychrobacter sp. TB20-MNA-CIBAN-0197 | reverse complement strand
ACATGGCGGCGCAGATTGCGCAGGCGATAATCTTCGATCTCGACATCATCGAGCAGAATTTCGCCAGTCTCGTGGTGATAGAAGCGCGGAATGAGACTGGCCAGCGTCGACTTGCCGCTGCCGGAACGCCCGACCAGTGCGATCATCTGACCTGGTGACGCGGTGAAGCTGATGTTTTTCAGCACTTCCCGTTCGGTGCCCGGGTAAGTGAAGCTGAGGTTGTTCACCGCCAGGTGGCCACTGACCCGATCACGCTCGATCGTGCCGGTATCGATTTCCGGTTCAACGTCGAGTTGCTCGAAAATGCTTTCAGCACCGGCCACGCCTTTCTGAATGGTCG
>NZ_JBEOPC010000232.1:0-340 GCF_040309765.1 Psychrobacter sp. TB20-MNA-CIBAN-0197 | reverse complement strand
CACCAAACCCTTGCGAAGTGCAGGTTACGCGCCAAAGCTAAGTGATCCTGAGGTCATTTGCATGGAGATGGTCGGTGAATTTTTACACCTTGATCAAGACAAACAAATTTGGCAATACTTTACCCAGCATTGGCAAGACTGGTTTCCAGCCATCGGCTCATACCCTAACTTCGCAAAGCATTGCGCAAATCTGTGGCAAGTCAAACAGCGGATACAAGATAACGTCAGTCAAATTGAAGGCCGTGACAACATTCATTTTATGGATGGCTTTCCGATACCCGTCTGTCATTATGGACGCGCTTATCGGCATAAGAATTATCAAGACTTAGCAGCTTTTAGC
>NZ_JBEOPC010000231.1:0-341 GCF_040309765.1 Psychrobacter sp. TB20-MNA-CIBAN-0197 | reverse complement strand
GCATTATGTGTATTATGAGCAAAATAATATAGATGCACGATTACAAAATCATGACCAGCCACATTTTGTTATTGCCGAAACCGGCTTTGGTACAGGTTTAAACTTTTTAAATACATGGCAACGCTTTACTGACCACCTTGCACGTCAACAAGTTCAAAATCAATTAGATAATGGTGTTAAACGCTTACACTTTATTTCATTTGAAAAATATCCTCTGCACATAGACGATTTAAACAAAGCACTACAGGCATGGCCTTCATTAAGCGCCTTTAGTAACAAATTATCTAAACAATACCCAATTAATTTAGAAGGATGCCACAGACTCGAATTTGACAATGGAC
>NZ_JBEOPC010000230.1:0-342 GCF_040309765.1 Psychrobacter sp. TB20-MNA-CIBAN-0197 | reverse complement strand
CTTGTGCGCTGAGCATTTCAGTGTAGTTTTCGCGAATGGCGGGTTCATCTTCAATGATGGCTATTTTTTTCATTTCTGGGTTTATCCTCTTTATTACCAACGCACTATATCGAAGTTTTTAAGCTAAGTACGCTTAAAAAGGCAATTGCCATTTTTTTGCCACAATTGCTCAGCAGTTTGCCATTTTTGATCCCCTTTGTTGCCACTTGAGCTTGTTTTAATAGGTCCATCAAAACAAAACATCATAAAAAAAAGAGAGCAAATAAAACATTAATATAAACCAATATATAGCAATACTTAAACCATGCGAAATAGAAGGACTTTGCGAGGGTTTATTATTAA
>NZ_JBEOPC010000229.1:0-342 GCF_040309765.1 Psychrobacter sp. TB20-MNA-CIBAN-0197 | reverse complement strand
AAGTGTAGAGCTTAGATTAATTAATATATAGTCAATCCCACCTAAAAGTGTTATAAACTAATTATCAAATTCAATTGTTATTATAAAGACCATGACTTACTCGCTAGATTTTCGCAAACAAGTACTAAAAAGCTTAGACGAGGGTATGACCTTTGCCGAGGCAGCTGAATTCTATAATCTCAGCCCAACCACCATACAGAACTGGAAGAGACGTGTTCATAGCAAAACAACCAGGCAAACCAAACCCTATAAAATACCAGATGATGTGCTACTTAATGATGTCAAAGAACATCCTGATGATTACCAGTATGAGCGAGCACGTCGTCTAAACTGTAGTAAAAC
>NZ_JBEOPC010000228.1:0-343 GCF_040309765.1 Psychrobacter sp. TB20-MNA-CIBAN-0197 | reverse complement strand
GTACAGATCCATCGCCTCGGCGCTGGCGGAGAAATCAGCGAGTTTCTTCGCCGCTTCTTCATGCGGTGTGCCTTTGATCACCGCTGTCGCTTCGATCTCCCAGCCCAGGCCTTCCTTCGGCAGGATGATGTCCAGTGGCGCGCCCTGGCGCTTCAGCTGTACGGCTGGATATTCAAAGGAAATCCCGATCGGAAACTCCCCCGCCGCCGCCAGCTTGCAAGGCTTGGAACCGGAGTGAACGTACTGGCCGATGTTCTGGTGCAGACCGTCCATATACGCCCAGCCCTGCTTCTCGCCGAAGGTTTGCAGCCAGGCGCTGACGTCAAGGAAACCGGTGCCGGAC
>NZ_JBEOPC010000227.1:0-344 GCF_040309765.1 Psychrobacter sp. TB20-MNA-CIBAN-0197 | reverse complement strand
AAGCCAAACTGGCTGCGGCCTTCGGTCTGGCCTCGCTGAGCAAACCTGCTGCGATCGTGATCTGGACCACCACCCCGTGGACCATCCCGGCCAACCAGGCGCTGAACGTGCACCCGGAATTCAACTACGCCCTGGTCGATATCGGCGACAAGCTGCTGGTGCTGGCTGAAGAGCTGGTCGAAGCCTGCCTGGCGCGCTATGGCGTGGAAGGTTCGGTCATCGCCACCACCACCGGTAAAGAGCTGGAGCTGATCAACTTCCGTCACCCGTTCTACGATCGTCTGTCGCCGGTGTACCTGGCTGACTACGTTGAGCTGGGCGCTGGCACCGGCGTAGTTCACTCC
>NZ_JBEOPC010000226.1:0-345 GCF_040309765.1 Psychrobacter sp. TB20-MNA-CIBAN-0197 | reverse complement strand
GTTCTATAGTCTCACTTCCAATTAATGCAGAAATTCCAGCAAATGGGCTGGAATTTCTACGAATAATTTTCCCAGAATTATTTTCATACCGGTTAGATTTTATCGTAGTCATTTTTTCTTGGACATGGGTCGCTACTCCTGTACCTCTTATGACTTCTAAATTCCCAAGGCTCTCTTGAGTTTCAGGGTCTATAAGTTCCTCAGGATCTATATAGTAAACTAGAAATGTATCTCCTACCTCTACTCCATCTATAGAACCTCTGTTAATCACAAGTTCGAATGGACTGCTCTTTTTGACAACCATAGCTGGAAATGGTCTAAATAGTGTATTATCCAAAATCAAAC
>NZ_JBEOPC010000225.1:0-346 GCF_040309765.1 Psychrobacter sp. TB20-MNA-CIBAN-0197 | reverse complement strand
CTTGGTCCAGCATTTGAGTCAATCAATCCAAGTAATGGCGATGTGGTATGGCAAGGTAATGGCGCAAACACTGATCAAGTAAATTCAGCTATAAAAGCAGCTAGAGCCGCGCAATTACAATGGGCAGACAAACCACTTAAAGAGCGTATCGCGATTTTAGAAAACTTCGCAGCACAATTAAAAGAACACAGCGAAGAATTTGCTACTATTATTGCACGCGAAACGGGTAAGCCATTATGGGAAACCCGCACCGAAGTGGGCGCAATGACAGGTAAAGTAGCTATATCTGTAAAAGCGTACCATGAGCGTACAGGTACAACCGAAAACCCAATGCCCGGTGCTAAAG
>NZ_JBEOPC010000224.1:0-347 GCF_040309765.1 Psychrobacter sp. TB20-MNA-CIBAN-0197 | reverse complement strand
GAATTATAGTCGCCATCAAGCGTGCCTTTTAAGCCTAAACCGCTGGCAGTCAGCTTAGTTAAATCAAGGCCTAAAATAGTGCTTAAAAATACACTGGTTTCGGTGCCGCTAAAATCCATTACAACGTGATTGTTATTAGTTTGCAAAGCGTTAGTAACCGCACTACTTGCGTTGCTGTGGCGGGCAAACATTATTGGGTTAAAAGTCATAACAAACACCTGTGTATTTTCGATTACAAAAGTATATTGCCCACGCCTATCAACAACAAATTGTAATTATTAATCAATTGATAAATAATGCTTATATATATGGCGATATTAATTGTGATTTTAAATATGAAAAACATA
>NZ_JBEOPC010000223.1:0-348 GCF_040309765.1 Psychrobacter sp. TB20-MNA-CIBAN-0197 | reverse complement strand
CTATAATATCTAGGTATTGTAAAAAAGGTCAGTTCATTGTTAAAACAATGAACTGACCTTTTTTTTGGAAAAACTTAAAGAAAGAGCGTATCTAAAGCTTTTCTAGGGCGTGTACTCATTTTAAAAATGGTGATAAAAATGAGGTAGATTGCAGTCAAACAAGGAAAATAGTGCAGATAATATCGAGATATTACCTAGCTATTTGACGATATTTTGGTAAGACTTAACCATTTTTAGCTCATTTAGAGCCCTATCAGTTAAATTGAGGACAAGCCCTAATCCCATTTTTGAACAAAAAAAACCCAGTAATGTCATTAAGAGCATTACTGGATCTGGAGAAAACGATTT
>NZ_JBEOPC010000222.1:0-348 GCF_040309765.1 Psychrobacter sp. TB20-MNA-CIBAN-0197 | reverse complement strand
GGCCAAGGCCAGGCGCCGCGCGTTTTCCGGAAACTCCAGGTCGTAGCAGATCAGGAAGCCGAGCTTCCAGCCGTTCAATTCAACCACCGGCAAGTCGGAGTCACCGGGGCTGAACATCGATCGGTCGAGGTCGCCGAACAGATGTGACTTGCGGTAATTGCACAGGCGCTCGCCGTGGGCGTCGATCAGTTGCACGGCGTTGTAGATCTGACCGTCGGCGGTGCGCTCCGGATAACCGTAAACGATCGCCAGACCCGCAGCCTTGGCAATCCGGCCGATCTGCTGCGCCCATTCACCGTTGTAGACCTCGGCCAGCGTGCTCACCGCTTCGGCGCCGATGTTGTAACC
>NZ_JBEOPC010000221.1:0-349 GCF_040309765.1 Psychrobacter sp. TB20-MNA-CIBAN-0197 | reverse complement strand
CTGTAATGCCGATAACGTCACCCATAAAGCGCATTTTCAACAAAAATGTAGCGAGCTTGGCATGATATTTATCGCGCCAGATACCTCTCCTAGAACTAGTGAGGGCAGTGAAGTGCCGAACGATGAGCGCTATTTTGTTGGTCAGGGCGCGAGCTACTATGTGGATGCCACCCAGCAGCCTTGGTCAGACAACTTTAATATGCAAAGCTACATCGTCGATGAGCTATACGATTTGCTACGCTCAGAATTTCCTATTCATAGCGTTGGCATTACTGGACACTCGATGGGTGGTCATGGGGCATTACTTTTAGGTTTTAAATTCCCGTGCAAGTTTGTCAGCGTCTCCGCC
>NZ_JBEOPC010000220.1:0-349 GCF_040309765.1 Psychrobacter sp. TB20-MNA-CIBAN-0197 | reverse complement strand
CGACAGGCGCTCCATGGGGAAGTACGAGGTCAGGCCTTCGGCCTGCATCAGCGGACCGCCGACACCGATGAACTCGACTGCCGGATGCTGAGCCTTGAGCGCACGCATGAGGCCGGCGCCGAGAATGTCACCGGAAGCCTCACCCGCCACCAGCGCAATACGCAGATTGGCCATGATCAGCGGGTGATGCCGCGAGTCGATGCCTGGATCGAATCGCGGAACACGGCGACTTCAGGGAACTGCGCAGACGACTCGGCCAGTTCGGCCAACGCCTGCTCGACCGTCAGGCCCTGGCGATAGACCGTCTTGTAGGCGCGGCGCAGCGCATGAATTGCGTCTTCGCTGAAAC
>NZ_JBEOPC010000219.1:0-349 GCF_040309765.1 Psychrobacter sp. TB20-MNA-CIBAN-0197 | reverse complement strand
GGATTGGTTAGGGTTGATGTGTCAGAATTTTTATCGTCAAAAGTGGTGGTTACGCCGGCGCTCATACTCTATCCTTAGATTATATTTTATAAGTGGTGAATCATTATAGATTAACACGGGTTAAATAAACAAAAACCAGCCGTATTCACGCTGACATAGGTCAAACAAGAATAGTGCTGATTTTGGTCATTCTCGCACTGCCATACTTGATAAGTGTCGATGAGTCGCTGGCGAGCGCCTCGTCACAGCTGCAAGGTTTGACTATAATGTAACATATTTTTGTGCGTATACCACGACCACGATAAGGTTTAAATTCAGTACTGAGGGTGTAATTGATACAACTGTACAC
>NZ_JBEOPC010000218.1:0-351 GCF_040309765.1 Psychrobacter sp. TB20-MNA-CIBAN-0197 | reverse complement strand
ATTTTTATTCATGCTTGAAGCCGTCGTTTTCAAAGCTATGATTTCTGGAGCTATTGCTGCTGATTTAACCAATCTACTGCCATTTGCCATAACTCAGGTGCCTTGGCATTGGTTCGACTACTAAAATAGCGCATATGACCAATGCTGCTCAGACCAAAGTCTTTTGGCTCAAAAAAGCGTTTTTCGACCGGCATCTTTGTATAGACGCGAATCATGTCGTCGATGTTTTTACTATTGGCAATTTCGTCATCGCTAAAGCCTAACCACAGCGCCGGCATGCGAATGTCATCATAAAAATGGGTATGAATGCTTTTGCCAAAGGCGGTTTTGATATAACCTGAGCCATTGCAC
>NZ_JBEOPC010000217.1:0-351 GCF_040309765.1 Psychrobacter sp. TB20-MNA-CIBAN-0197 | reverse complement strand
CATCAGCCTCTCCCCCATCATAAAAACCCTATTACCCCAACAACTAGACAAAAAGCGGTTTTTGTTACAAGACAAAGGGCACAACAATCATATCAAGATTGCTAAAGACGTACGCATCATTGGCAATTCAGCCATTACCATTCGTAAAGGTCATGGCAATCACATCACTATCGGTAAGGGCGGCAAATTTAATCAGTTAAAAATCGACATTAACGGCAGTCACAATCAAGTCACGATTGGAGAAAAAGTTAAGTTCTCAGGGCAATTATTGATCGTTGGCAACCATTTGCATATTTATATCGGTGAGCATACTACCGCCATCGACTGCTATATTCTGGCACGTGATAAAAG
>NZ_JBEOPC010000216.1:0-354 GCF_040309765.1 Psychrobacter sp. TB20-MNA-CIBAN-0197 | reverse complement strand
AGTAAGGTTTGCATATCCTTCTCCCATTGCATGCCGTCTTGCTCCCAATCCCTTTCTAATTCTCGGATGTGGTGAGCATTACATAATGCATGTTGGGATTGGGTATATTGATAATATGGCTTCCAATGGTCATGACATAGCACACCGGTAAAGTGCGGTAAAATACCGGCCTCATCCATCGCTATTTTTCCTCTTTTTTCATGAGGATAAAAATAAGTCCACCAAGTCGTTGATGCACCATGAAGCCATCGCCGTTTACCGCCGATATTAATGCCAGTCTCATCAACATGCAAAGTTTGATGCGGGCTTTGTAATGCCGCTTTGATGATACCTTCTGCGCCCGATGACTTTACC
>NZ_JBEOPC010000215.1:0-354 GCF_040309765.1 Psychrobacter sp. TB20-MNA-CIBAN-0197 | reverse complement strand
GGTCAATGCGGCCGAACGCATCGAACGTCTGGCCACCCGCGCCGAAGACGAGCATCAGCGCGCCGAGGTCTACCGTCAGGCCAGCGGTCAGCAGCACCGCGAAATGATCGGCCAGAGCAAAGCGCACAAACGCTTGGTGGAAGAAATCAATCTGGTCGGTGGCAGTGATCTGACTGTTCTGATCACCGGCGAAACCGGGGTCGGCAAAGAGCTGGTAGCCCAAGCGATCCACGCCGCCTCCGCGCGCGCCGACAAACCGATCATCAGCCTCAACTGCGCCGCCCTCCCCGACACGCTGGTGGAAAGCGACCTGTTCGGCCACGTGCGCGGCGCCTTCACCGGCGCCACCAGCGA
>NZ_JBEOPC010000214.1:0-355 GCF_040309765.1 Psychrobacter sp. TB20-MNA-CIBAN-0197 | reverse complement strand
CTTGCATCTTGTCAGCGTACAGAGCAAAAGAGAATCGACGTTATGAAGGGAATGTAAAATTCTATCTTTCGTTGGTTAGCGGTGAAGGTAATGTAAGAGAACTGACGGGCAGTGCTCGCCAGACCGGTGAGTGGATCGATCTTGATGAACCCTATCGAGAAATGATTATCGCCAATCAGAGAAACGTAACAGTGGGGTTCGATTATATTTATGATGTAGATAACGCAAGAGATCCGGTTCTGAAAACCTACAAGATCGCCAATTATCGGATGCCCATTCCAACCATCAGTGCAATCCGAAACTTCACATCTTCAACTTTCGCTGTCAAGGGTACGGGGGCAATATACCGTTATAC
>NZ_JBEOPC010000213.1:0-355 GCF_040309765.1 Psychrobacter sp. TB20-MNA-CIBAN-0197 | reverse complement strand
GCACCACACTTTGTGCTTTAATAGCCAAATATTAAGCATAAAAGGCCAACCCTAACTGGTCGGAGCATCTATATGACTGATAAACAGAGTAACCCCCCATTAAATATAGCTATTGCTGTTTACCAACACTTATTAATAACGAGTTTAACCCTCCCTATAGAGATGCTGAGAGCGGGCGAAGCCTTTGCAAAAGGCCATATTAATAAAAAAAATTTTAGGCCACTCGCTATTCATTTAGTTGCTAAAAACCTTGAACCAATAAGCAATCGTACCGGCTTGGCAATCCTTCCCGATTGCGCCACCAGCAATACCCCAAATTGCGATTTAGTAATAGTGCCCGGTATTTGGCGAAACC
>NZ_JBEOPC010000212.1:0-355 GCF_040309765.1 Psychrobacter sp. TB20-MNA-CIBAN-0197 | reverse complement strand
TGCCCAGCGCCAGCGTGGATTTCTGCGAGTACACCGAGTTGATCGTGTGCCAGGTCGCCAGGTTCATGTGGTGGCTGGTCGGCATGTAGGCGCCGCTCTTCATGCGGCTGCCGTAGCCGAACAGCGGCATCAGGCCTTGCAGGCTGAGCTGTTTGTCGAAGTCGGTACCACCGATGTGCACGCCGCCGGTGGCGAGGATGTCATCGTGACGGTTGTCGAGACCACGACGCTCGGGCGACAGGCGCACCAGCGAGAAGTCGGAGGTACCACCGCCGATGTCGACGATCAGTACCAGCTCTTCTTTCTCAATGGTCGACTCGTAGTCGAACGCTGCCGCGATCGGCTCGTACTGGAA
>NZ_JBEOPC010000211.1:0-357 GCF_040309765.1 Psychrobacter sp. TB20-MNA-CIBAN-0197 | reverse complement strand
CTGCACTGCTAATGCTTGAGCTCCATCAATATGCTCCTCGCGATGCGACGCTAAATACCTTAGCTAAACTTTGTCTTGGCAAACGTGGGCAATATGTAGCTAACTTTTCGGTGATATTTTTATTTTACGCTTTGTGTGCAGCTTATATTGCTGGTGGTGGCGCACAACTTCAAGATCGCATAAACACGGGGTTTAACGTGAGTATTGCACCGCAACTGGCCTCTGTTTTACTGGCGGTTTTAATTGCTGGTGTCGTAACTCTGGGTACCAGTAAGGTCGATAAATTTAATAGAGTGCTGTTTTCAATAAAAATAGTGGTACTTGCCAGCCTGTTTTATATGTTAACGCCTTATGTAC
>NZ_JBEOPC010000210.1:0-357 GCF_040309765.1 Psychrobacter sp. TB20-MNA-CIBAN-0197 | reverse complement strand
GGGTCGAATCGGCCAGCACGCGGGCCACGGAATCGACACGCTGCGCGGTGACGGTGCCACGGCTGTAACCGGCCTGCATCTGCTTGATCAGCTCGGCCTGTTGCTCCGGCTGGCCACGTTTCTGGTAGACGGTGGCCAGTTCGACGTAGCAGATGTCGGTGGTGTTGAGCGCGGCCTTGCAGATTTTTTCCACGTCATCCAGGTGCTGGTCGTAGGTGCCTTGGGTGCGATACAGCAGCACCTGCGCCAGACCCGCTTCCGGGTAACCGGATTTGCGCCACTGATCGATCTGCTGCTGGGCGTTGATGTTCGGGAAGCTGTGCGGGTATTGCAGATACAGCATCGCCAGCGGGATCA
>NZ_JBEOPC010000209.1:0-357 GCF_040309765.1 Psychrobacter sp. TB20-MNA-CIBAN-0197 | reverse complement strand
GCTCGGGCCATGGATCCGCGATTACCTCGATGGCAACGGCATTCCGCTCAAGGGCAAGGTCTACGCGATCGGGCTGATGTGGGCGAGCATTCTGTTCTCGTGTTATCTGGTGCCGCTGGTTTGGGCGCGTGGGTTCATGCTGACCAGTGCGGTGCTGGTGACGGTTTATATTTTGCGGCAGAAGACCTTGAAAAAACGCTGATCGCCCCACCGTCGGCAGCACAACCGTTCATCCGATATCCGTCCGCACCTGTCAGAGTTGACAGGTGCGCGCTTTAACGTCGCATGATTAATTCTTCCGTATCGGCGCTGACAGCCCAGGTAAGCGCCCCGTGTGGAAGGCGAACATTCATGAAC
>NZ_JBEOPC010000208.1:0-358 GCF_040309765.1 Psychrobacter sp. TB20-MNA-CIBAN-0197 | reverse complement strand
ACCGCAAACGCCGGAGTTGAACGAAGACGAAGCGTTGTACAGCGAAAATCCCTTGCTCGACAGCGCTGAGGTCGATGCCGCCGAAGCAAATGACAAGCCCTCTCCAAAGGGCATGCGCGACTGGTTGTTCGAACAGGCCGCGAACATGAAATCGCTTACCTCAACTGAAAAAGCCGCTCTCTGGCGAGAATCCGTCCAGCAATATCAGAACGCGAAGAGCGCCGAACAGGCGTTGCGTGCGCAAGTCAGTGACATCACCTCGCATATCGAGGCTGTGAACAGCGCCAGAGCGCAGATCCTGAAATCCACCCAGCAACGTCATACCCATCTGGTTGAGCGCCGCCGCCTTGATGAGGAG
>NZ_JBEOPC010000207.1:0-359 GCF_040309765.1 Psychrobacter sp. TB20-MNA-CIBAN-0197 | reverse complement strand
GACTTGCGCTGCCAACTGGAAGCGCGGCCAAAAGGCCACCAACCGATTTCCGTGACCCACAAAGCCGATTCGCTGGAGCAGGCGATCGACGGTGCCGCCGAGAAACTCGAGCACAAACTGGATCATCTGTTCGGCAAACTGCGAGGTAAACCACGCGCCGCTGTAGTGCCATTTACCGGCAAGGCCAACGACAAGCTGTTGGCGGAAGAATTTGACGAGAACGAACAGGCAGCGATCAACAGTTGATGCGCTGATTTCACAAGTCACCGAAGGAGAACGGGCCTGCTGATGCAGGCCCGTTTTTTTTGTTCGAGGTGTTGGTTGTTTCGCGGCAGGGTTGGAGATCGTAGCCCCTCACC
>NZ_JBEOPC010000206.1:0-361 GCF_040309765.1 Psychrobacter sp. TB20-MNA-CIBAN-0197 | reverse complement strand
GAACAAAAGACGATGGCACAGAATGCGGCTTTGGTGGCTGCCGATACAGCCGCCCAGCGAGTGCTAAAAATAGTTTTAGTAATCTATCGCCAAAGCTTGGGGTTAGTTATCAGTACAATACAAATAACACGCTTTATGCGAACTTTTCTCGTGGTTACAGAGCGCCACAAGCGGCTGAGCTATACCAATTACAACGCGAGCAAACTACTGCAAATTTAAGCGCCGAAATAGCAAATAACGCAGAGCTTGGTATTAAAGGGATTTACGAAAAACTACGTTATGGCGTGTCGGTTTACGCTATGAGTAAACACAATACGATTTACCGCGATAGTGACTTTTTTACGGTAAATAATGGCAGCTC
>NZ_JBEOPC010000205.1:0-361 GCF_040309765.1 Psychrobacter sp. TB20-MNA-CIBAN-0197 | reverse complement strand
ACTTTGCCGGTCAAATCCTGATGTAATTGGGTCGCCATATTTTATAGTCCTTTATTAAATAGCTTTATTACAGACTCCTACTGAGCAATGCTCACTGGCGTCTTTTCTTGTAGCTCATCAAAGCTCACACCTTCTGCCAGCTCGACCAATTTCAAACCACTATCAGTGACGTCTAATACGGCAAGTTCAGTGATAATACGATCGACCACCCCTTGACCAGTCAATGGCAGCTCACAATTGGCAAGAATTTTTGGCTCACCGTGTTTATTGACTTGCTCCATCAATACAATCACGCGCTGCACGCCAGCGACCAAATCCATTGCGCCGCCCATGCCTTTGACCATTTTTTTGGGAATCATCC
>NZ_JBEOPC010000204.1:0-361 GCF_040309765.1 Psychrobacter sp. TB20-MNA-CIBAN-0197 | reverse complement strand
CATGAGTGTTTCCCCTCGAATCATTTGTTTGAGGTTCGTCTCCGCCGCGATCGGGGCGCGGTGGGAAACGAGGGGTGTTTTGCATTCAGCGTCCGGGGTTCTCCGGATGGCTATTGGATAATCACAATCGCAATGTGGGAGATTCTATGGTTCATGCCTAGCCCCTAAACGCCTTTGGGTGAGTATTCGCTCTGGTTTTTCAATAGAGCAAATACCACCCGTGCAAGCTTGCGGGCTAGTGCGACCAGTGCTTGGGTAGTGCTCAATCCACGCCCTCTCATAGCCTCATAAAACCCTTTCCACACCGAGGTCCGGCTCGCCGCCATTGCAGCGTTGTGCAGCAATCGACGTGCCTCAGGGT
>NZ_JBEOPC010000203.1:0-361 GCF_040309765.1 Psychrobacter sp. TB20-MNA-CIBAN-0197 | reverse complement strand
ACGTTGAGCCAAGAGTTCACTCAGTACGCCGTTGCCACAGCCTAATTCAATGCCATGCTTATATTGAGATTGCGGCAGTATCGCTAGACACATATCACGTTTTCGTTTTTCATACCAACGAGTTTGATACTGCCATGGATCGGTATTGTCATTATATAACGCGTCAAAATACGATTCTGAATAAGCAGCTAATTGGTTGCTAATAGCAGTACCGTCAGCGGAGACAGTTTTAGAATACTCTAAACTATCGACTAAGTTACTGATATCCATTGGTGGCTTAGGTTTAGGGGTGTGACTCATATAAATAGACTTCCCAAGGTTGGCTGATTCTAGCAATCGCTTTCGCCGATAAGATTGGTGG
>NZ_JBEOPC010000202.1:0-361 GCF_040309765.1 Psychrobacter sp. TB20-MNA-CIBAN-0197 | reverse complement strand
CATCGCCACGTGCAGATTTAAAATCTTCGATTACTTGATCAAGACCAGCTATTAATGCTGTATTAACGCTATCCATATCAAGCTCTTCTGCTTCCATAACGCCAGGCCAACGTAATATATCAACAGGGTTAATATCGCCATTACTTTGTTGTTGAACCCATTTAGCGCTATTTATTAGCTGTTCAGCAAGTGCTTGGTTAATTGATAGCTCGCCAACGTGGGCAGGATTTGCCACAAACTTTAAAAAGACCTCAACTTTACCGCGTTGTAAGTGTTTGCGTAAACGCTCACGAATAACTGGCTCCATGCCACGAAATTGCTCTGGTGCGCGTATAAATGTTTCAAGGTAACGCTGGTTTAC
>NZ_JBEOPC010000201.1:0-362 GCF_040309765.1 Psychrobacter sp. TB20-MNA-CIBAN-0197 | reverse complement strand
ACCGTAACCTTGTCGAACGGCGCCGTGATCACCATCGACGCAGGCAAGACCATCGGCACCGTGAACGTTCCAGCGCCAGCTGACGACGTCTACAAAGACGCCGGCTCTGTGCAGGCGACGATCACCAGCGCTACCGGCGGCAATTTCGAGAACTTGGTACCGAGCACAGCTCCGGCCGTAACGACTGTCACCGATACCATCGATACCTCGACCGTCAAACTGACCGCCGATACATCGGTCGCTGAGGGCGGCACTGTGACTTACACCGCCACCGTTGGTGCGCCTGTGACTGGCTCGCCTGTGGTCGTGACTCTGGCCAACGGCCAGACCATCACCATCGGCGTCGGTCAGACTACCGGTAC
>NZ_JBEOPC010000200.1:0-362 GCF_040309765.1 Psychrobacter sp. TB20-MNA-CIBAN-0197 | reverse complement strand
ATTGTCCTCATTTTTAATGTTGATAGGAAGGACTTATTAAAATTCATAATTTCTTATTAAATTACGTTTAAAATCAGTATCTTATATTTAATAGGTAAAATTACTTGTTGTAATAGGTAAGCGAAATTGTTCAAATACCCTATATCGTCTATTTTTGGGTGGCATTGCTTTGAATTATAAAAATATTGTGTTGCACAAAATGTTAATTGTTACATTTTTGTTTCTATTATTGGTCGTTACGTGGGTTTGCGGTCAAGTTAGTGTATACAATGATGATTTACATTTTCCGGTTATGATCGAAACCTCAACAGAGTGTCAAACAACTGCTACAAGTAATAAAGACCAATTAATTGTTTTTACAC
>NZ_JBEOPC010000199.1:0-363 GCF_040309765.1 Psychrobacter sp. TB20-MNA-CIBAN-0197 | reverse complement strand
CCCTAACTCCCCTACTTTGCTTGCAGAGTATTTTGCCGCTCTTAACACATAAAACGCACTGTACTATTACAGCACTCAGTGCGCGTGTGGGCAGCATTAACGACAATAAATTAGGCGGTTGGTATACGTATCGCGCCTCTAAGGCTGCTCTTAACATGCTATTTAAAACCGCAGCGATTGAGCTTTCACGCCGAGCTAAAAATACCAAGCTCGTTTTATTTCACCCAGGGACTACTGATACTGCGCTTTCAAAGCCATTTCAAAAAAACGTACCCGCTGGAAAACTCTTTACAGCTGAATTTGTAGCTAAGCAGCTTTTTACACTTACTTTTAATAACCTTCATTTAGAACTCAATGGTGAGC
>NZ_JBEOPC010000198.1:0-363 GCF_040309765.1 Psychrobacter sp. TB20-MNA-CIBAN-0197 | reverse complement strand
ACTAAAGACTTCGATGCGGCAACAGCGGCTAGTGAGCGTTTACTGGTGATTGAAGATGAGATGATGAGTAAGCTTGAGCGTTGGAGCACACTTGAAGGCTAATGTGAATCGCTAAAGCCTACCTTTAATAGATGCTTTAATAAACACACGCAATGGATAGAGAGATTAAATTTTCATTGTGACGTTGGTCTTTAAGGGAACAAAAATTATCATCATGCTATTACATGCTATTAATAGTGTGGTGATAATTGCTTTACGACTACTTACATAGAGATTAGGGACTGAAAGTTAGTGAACATTACCTCAATTTCAAGTATCATTCGCTATTGTTGAATACCCTTATTAATTATAAGGTCATCACAC
>NZ_JBEOPC010000197.1:0-364 GCF_040309765.1 Psychrobacter sp. TB20-MNA-CIBAN-0197 | reverse complement strand
TTTTTTTTTTAGTTGTTGTTATTTTTGTTTTTTTTGTTTTTTTTGTTTTTTGGTTGTTTATTTTTGACTAACAGTTGTTTTTTGTGCTGGTTTTTTCTGACATTGATTCAAGTGTGAAAATCGTCAATATCGTCAGTGCAGGCGGTATGAGTAGAACTTACTTTTTACAGCTCAACTGGCTAGATAATAAACGTAACATCGTCAACCAATGGGTCTCCTCCTTTCCAGCGACATCCGATGCCTATGCTCGCGCGCAGTGGCAGTTCATCCGTAACTACATGGAAAAGAACGCTGATAGCCTACCGCCTATCACTCCTTTTGACCCACCAAAGACAACTAAAGAGCACAAGCTCTATATATACAC
>NZ_JBEOPC010000196.1:0-366 GCF_040309765.1 Psychrobacter sp. TB20-MNA-CIBAN-0197 | reverse complement strand
GAGCAAAACCAGCCACGTTTAGTCGGGAAAACCAAGTTAGCAGAGGCAGCAACCTATCTCGCTAATCAATGGCATAAACTTATAGTTTACCTTGAAAATGGTCAGCTTAATATCGACAATAACCGCGCCGAGCGCGCTATCAAACCATTTGTTATTGGCCGTAAGAACTGGATGTTTAGCCAAACCTCACGCGGCGCAATAGCAAGCGCTCACCTATACAGCATCATCGAAACTGCAAGATCCAACGGCTTAACGCCATTTGATTACATCATGCATTGCCTCGATGAGCTTTGTCAGCCTGAGCCAGACATAGAACAATTATTGCCTTGGAATATCAATATCTAGGTGATGATCACCGGACGTTTA
>NZ_JBEOPC010000195.1:0-366 GCF_040309765.1 Psychrobacter sp. TB20-MNA-CIBAN-0197 | reverse complement strand
GAGCTTGAGCAGGTGCTCGGTGAAGTGCGCGTAGCCGTCGCTGACTTCGAGCCGATGAAAGCCAAGGTGCAGGACATCCTCACCCAGCTCGATAACAGCGCCTATCCGGTCGATGCCGACGAAAAGAACGAAATCAAGAGCTTCCTGGAATGGCTGGTGGGCAACCACTTCACCTTCCTCGGCTACGAAGAGTTTGTGGTTACCGATCAGGCCGATGGTGGCCACATCGAGTACGACCGGAACTCCTTCCTCGGCCTCACCAAACTGCTGCGCACCGGCCTTACCTACGAAGACCTGCGCATCGAAGACTACGCCGTGTCCTACCTGCGCGAACCGACCCTGCTGTCGTTCGCCAAGGCTGCGCAC
>NZ_JBEOPC010000194.1:0-367 GCF_040309765.1 Psychrobacter sp. TB20-MNA-CIBAN-0197 | reverse complement strand
CTTCACTGGCGGGCTACTCAGCAGTGATGGCTTATTAAAGATAGCCACGTTGGGTTTATTATCTATTGGGTTTCTACTGTCCGCGATGGTTTGGTGGGCATATGAGCGGCGGCAGAAATATCCATTATTAAACGTGCGCTTGTTCAATAATAAAACCTATTTGCACAGTAATATCATCAGCATTAGCCAAACAGTCGGTTTGATGCTGTGTCTCTTGTTATTGCCCGTGGTGATACAAGATGTGATGGGCGAAAGTGCTTTATGGACAGGTATTGTCCTGATGGTCGCGACGCTCGTGGCCAGTATCACCACGCATTACGCTGGCAAGATGGTAGATAAGCAAGGTGCCCGAGGGATTGGCATCGTA
>NZ_JBEOPC010000193.1:0-367 GCF_040309765.1 Psychrobacter sp. TB20-MNA-CIBAN-0197 | reverse complement strand
ATGTTGGCTGCGGGCATTCGCTTCGATAGCCCAGGCGATCTCCCGGGGCGTGAAGAAGTTCTCGTAGAGCCACGGCTGGCCAGGTGGAAACTGTGCAGGGTCGGGCCGCGAGGCAAAGTAAAAGCCCTCCAGCAAATACCCCCTGGGCAGCTGCAATTGCCCTTGGGCATCAACCGGAAATATTCGCTCAGGATCCCAAGCGGCGAGCCCGGCCGGGCGCGCATGGGTGGCGACATACTCCTCGCCAGTCAACTTCTTCAACAGCAGACCCGCTGCGTACGCGCCTCTGGATTTCAACGCGGCCAGCACGGCGCGTTCGGCATTGACGCAGACACGGGTCATCAGCGGCAGTTCGGTGACCACACCC
>NZ_JBEOPC010000192.1:0-368 GCF_040309765.1 Psychrobacter sp. TB20-MNA-CIBAN-0197 | reverse complement strand
TTCCATTACTGCGCGGTCGCGACCAAATACTTCTTCCATAATGCGGTTTTCAACGTACGAGGTAAAACCTTCGTTTAACCATAAATCTTCCCAGGTTGCATTGGTAACTAAGTTACCAGACCAAGAATGAGCAAGCTCATGTGCAATTAGATTTACTAAGCTTTTGTCGCCTGCAACCACGGTTGGGGTAATAAACGAAAGGCGTGGGTTTTCCATGCCACCAAACGGAAAACTTGGCGGTAGCATAAGCAAATCGTAACGACCCCATGCATAATCGCCGTAAAGTGCGTTAGTTTTATCGATCATCGCTTGGGTGTCGTTAAATTCGGCAACTGAAGCATCTAAAATAGTTGGTTCAGCAAAAATAC
>NZ_JBEOPC010000191.1:0-368 GCF_040309765.1 Psychrobacter sp. TB20-MNA-CIBAN-0197 | reverse complement strand
CCCGCTGACTCATCTGCGCCTTGAGCTGCTGGCCCTGCCGAGCTTCGCGAGCGGCGTACATATTCAGCCCGATCACCCAGACTGCCACGGCCAAAGCCACACACCCGACAGCGCGACCCCAGCCACGTTGCTCGCCGCCGGTTTGCTGCAGGCCGCCGTGCAAACCCCAACCGGGCAAGGGGCCGATCCAGCGCTGTGTCGCGTCCGCTGCGAACGATGCCTCATCAACTTCGTCACCGAGCATCGGCTCAACCTGCGCACTGTTCAAACTCTCGCGCCGGAGCAAATGCCCGTCCGCCACACAAGCGACAACACCGGGCGCCACTGGCAGGCTATACGGCGCCGGATACAAACCGCGCAAACTCAAA
>NZ_JBEOPC010000190.1:0-368 GCF_040309765.1 Psychrobacter sp. TB20-MNA-CIBAN-0197 | reverse complement strand
GAGGTTTAGAGACGCTGCGCTTTTAGAGAAGAACTTAGAAGTTAAAATAATAAAAACAATAAGAAACTGTGCTTCTAACATGAGCAACAAGTCATACTCTAAACTTGGTATAAACACAGCTATTCGCGCAGGTTACAAGCTTTTAAAGCAACGCTTGTACTTTTATAATGCCGAGTCAGCATTGGTTTTGCTCTTCTCATTTGCTCCTCCTTTTCTTCTCTGCGTGCATATTGTTTTTTAGGGCTGTTATACACAAATAGGTTTAGAGATGCTGCGCTTTTAGAGTAGTTAGCTTAAGTGCTTCTCGCGCGAGCAAGCTCTGCGCCTACATGGAAAACTTACACTCAGCAGTTTAATTTACCTGTAGA
>NZ_JBEOPC010000189.1:0-369 GCF_040309765.1 Psychrobacter sp. TB20-MNA-CIBAN-0197 | reverse complement strand
ACACATACTTATAAATTCAAGAACTTAGCCCAGTTAATGGCTAAAGCTACACCGCAGCGTTCGGGTGATCGCTTAGCGGGCGTAATTGCACAATCAGCACAAGAACGTGCTGTGGCACAAATGACATTGGCGGATATACCTCTTAAAACATTTTTAAATGAGGTACTTATTCCCTACGAAGATGACGAAATTACACGCTTAATTATTGACGAGCACGATGCAAATGCCTTTATGGCTATTGCACATCTAACCGTAGGCGATTTTCGTAATTGGCTTTTAAGTGACTTTGCAACACCTGCTGTACTTGCAAGTATAAGGCAAGGTATTACGCCGGAAATGGCTGCTGCTGTTAGCAAAATAATTCGCAAT
>NZ_JBEOPC010000188.1:0-369 GCF_040309765.1 Psychrobacter sp. TB20-MNA-CIBAN-0197 | reverse complement strand
ATCATTAAGTAAGCAAATTAAATCATTAGTTTTTTTAATACTTTTCAAAAATGTTTGTTTTTCAATAGCCGTGCTATCTAAATCAAATAGAAAATCACTAAACCCTTTTTTATCTTTAACGCGGCAAGTAATAGTTTTTTGCCTAGGAAAAAAACCTATAACTTCCTTAGGATCACCTTTGTAGTGCATGTAAGCAAGTGTAATAATAAGCTCTTCATTAAGCATTCTATCTGGCTTGCCCTCTTTTATTTCTCTAAAGAAAAACCAATTAGAAAGGTTGCTATTTCTAATGTTTTTAATCTCTTGAATAACATCCGGAGCTACAATTGAATTCCACATTTCAAAAGAATTTGGTTTAATTGGGTAAGG
>NZ_JBEOPC010000187.1:0-370 GCF_040309765.1 Psychrobacter sp. TB20-MNA-CIBAN-0197 | reverse complement strand
GCCTCTAGGGTGGCGAACATCGCCTGATAGAAGCCCGGCGGATGATGGCCGGACTTGAACAGACTCGGCTGCTGGCCGATGACTTCGTCGCGCCGATAACCGGTGATCTCGATAAAGGCGCGGTTGACGTGAACGATCAGACCACGGTGATCGGTTACCAGCACGCCTTCGCGGGTGCAATCGAACACGGCGGCCGCCTGACGCAGGCGCTCCCGGTCGCTGTGGCGCTCGCGCAGGCGGGCACCGCTCCCCCACCCCGCCACTCGGGCCCAGACACCCCCCACATCCGCCTCGCCGCCCCCCGCCAGCTGGACCACGAGCGGCCCCCCGGGGGACATGTCGTTGGCGACGCGCATGGCATAAGCGATCG
>NZ_JBEOPC010000186.1:0-370 GCF_040309765.1 Psychrobacter sp. TB20-MNA-CIBAN-0197 | reverse complement strand
ATCCAATGATCTGAGCAAAGTGATCCAGCTGCGCCAGCAGGAAAACCGCAAGCACATCCTTATCGGCTTGCTGGAGCCGGGCGAGCGTTTTGACCTGACCATGTGCAACCCGCCGTTCCACGCTTCGATGGAAGAAGCGACCAAGGGCAGCGAGCGCAAGTGGCGCGCCTTGGGCAAGGCCGACCCGAAACGCAAGCTGCCGGTGCTGAACTTCGGCGGGCAATCGGCGGAGCTATGGTGTGAAGGCGGTGAAGCACGCTTCGTGACGCAGTTGATTGCCGAGAGCGCGAACTTCCAGCACAAGGTGTTGTGGTTCAGCACGCTGGTGTCGAAGGCCTCGAACCTGCCGGCCATCGAGACGGCACTGAAG
>NZ_JBEOPC010000185.1:0-370 GCF_040309765.1 Psychrobacter sp. TB20-MNA-CIBAN-0197 | reverse complement strand
GCTTAGTGGATGACGTTGTCCTTGGCTGCGTCACTCCTGTAGGCGAGCAAGGTTCTGATATTGCTCGTATTGCGGTGCTTGATGCCGACTGGGATCAAAGTGTCGCTGGCGTCACGCTTTCTAGGTATTGTGCGTCAGGGCTTGAGTCCATCAATCTTGCGGCTGCCAAAGTTATGTCAGGTATGGAAGATTTGGTCGTCGCAGGTGGCGTCGAATCAATGAGCCGAGTACCAATGGGTTCTGACGGTGGCGCTTGGTACATGGATCCACGAGTTAACGCTGCAACTGCTTTTGTACCACAAGGGGTTGGCGCTGATACGATAGCCACACTCAAAGGCTTTAGTCGTACTGATGTTGACGAATTTGCTAC
>NZ_JBEOPC010000184.1:0-371 GCF_040309765.1 Psychrobacter sp. TB20-MNA-CIBAN-0197 | reverse complement strand
GTTTCTTGGGTATAAAACAGTGGTTCGTTAAACCAACGCCTAAGCAGTTTTTTTATACAAGTTTAGTTTACGCGATAGTATTTCCAGTGATAGGTGTTTTTATCGCTGACTCTATGGTTTCAGCCTATATGCTTTTCTTTTTAATTTTATCTGCTCTAGTAACGCGAACCTACCTTAAGCCTGTTATTTCGAGTAATGGGTATAATGTTATTACCGGTATCATACCATTTATTATAATTATTACATTTCTCTTTAACTCAAGTATATCTTTTACAAAAATTGCTGAAGATAAAACTAAGCTAGAACAAGTGAGTGGGGTTATTCCAGATGAGCCATTTAACCGTCGAGTAGGTAAGAACACGTCATCATCA
>NZ_JBEOPC010000183.1:0-371 GCF_040309765.1 Psychrobacter sp. TB20-MNA-CIBAN-0197 | reverse complement strand
TTCAAACACAAAAAAACAAGCTCATCGGCCACTGTGAAATTATTTTAACGAACAAAAAAATATAAATATACAAATAAAATTAAAACAAAAGTCTTTAAAAACAAGCGCCAAGATTTTGTAACAATAGAAAAATGGCTTTTAAATACAACAAAAAGCGCTGCTAATGAGCTCGTTATCACCCTCGAACCAACGGGTGTTTATCATGAAGCACTGATGTATTTTTTATACGAGCAAGGCTTTAATATTATTTTAGCGAACCCTGGTAAAGCTAAAAAGTATGCAGACGCTTTAAACATAATTCATAAAACAGACAAATCTGATGCAACGATGCTTGCTCATTATGGCTGTGCCAAGCACGCAGTCGTTAATTA
>NZ_JBEOPC010000182.1:0-372 GCF_040309765.1 Psychrobacter sp. TB20-MNA-CIBAN-0197 | reverse complement strand
CCGAGCCAAATGCACAAACTCTGTACGAAGTTGCATGGTGGATGCCTCTTGCCAGGACACAGGTCATTTCCTTGATGATGAGCAATGTGCCTATTAAAAAGTGTCCACCATGTCTCCGAACACCTGTCCACCATGTGTCCGGTACATACATCTCCCGAGGGAGAGGGAGCCGATTTGCGGGCTTTTCAGTATCTGCATTCGACTCGATATCGCAAGTCGGCGTATTTCGCCTGAACACCTCGGTCAGTCCCCTCTCCCTCCGGGAGAGGGCTAGGGTGAGGGGCTTTCGATCCAGCGTGATTAAACAGGCTGCAACTTCTGCTCAAACACTGCTACCCCATCCAGATCCCGCAACACCACACTCATCTCCCC
>NZ_JBEOPC010000181.1:0-372 GCF_040309765.1 Psychrobacter sp. TB20-MNA-CIBAN-0197 | reverse complement strand
GGCCTGCACCACACTGAACCTGCCGCTGATCGAGCTGGAGCGCCTGAACCAGGATGAAATGGTCTGGGAAGCCCGGGTCATGCAGTTCCGCGGCTATCGAGAGCTCTGGCGCAAGCAGGGTGTGTTGCCGATGTTGCGGCGCCTGCTTCACGACTTCCACCTGCCGCAAACCCTGATGCAGCGCAGTGACGGCGAGCGCGTACTGACCAACCTCTTGCACCTCTCGGAACTGATGCAGCAAGCCGCCGCTGAACTGGACGGCGAGCAAGCGCTGATCCGCCATCTGGCCGAGCTGCTGGCACTGTCCGGTCAGGCCGGTGAAGAGCAGATTCTGCGTCTGGAAAGCGATGAGCAACTGGTCAAGGTGGTGAC
>NZ_JBEOPC010000180.1:0-373 GCF_040309765.1 Psychrobacter sp. TB20-MNA-CIBAN-0197 | reverse complement strand
ACGTTGAGTACATTGAAGTCGATCAAATGCTGCAACCGTTTGCAACGCCTAATGATCCACGATTTGACGACCAATGGCATTATTATGAACAAGCTGGCGGCTTAAACTTACCTACCGCATGGGATACAGCCACTGGTAGCGGTGTTGTTGTTGCAGTACTCGATACAGGCTATCGCCCTCATGTTGATTTAAACGCTAATATTTTACCGGGTTACGATATGATCTCTAACCTTTCGGTAGCTAATGACGGTGGTGGTCGCGATAGCGATGCACGTGATCCTGGTGATGCAGTTGCTGCGAATGAATGTGGTACTAACGGTGCACAAAACTCTAGCTGGCATGGCACGCACCTAGCCGGCACAGTTTCTGCGGT
>NZ_JBEOPC010000179.1:0-373 GCF_040309765.1 Psychrobacter sp. TB20-MNA-CIBAN-0197 | reverse complement strand
GTCTATGTCTGAGGCATAAAAAGTAGTAATACATTGATTACTATTAGCTAATGTTTCCGCTTTTCCGGTTAGTTGTTGCCAGTCACATTTATAAGTACTGGTTGCGGCAGCGCTGTTACTTGCATCTAAGGTTACTTTATCAAACTCGTTAACTTGCTGATCAGCCCCGGCATTGGCAATAACAACTTGCGCTGTTTTATTTAAAGTCATGTCATATTCAGAGGTTGACTCTCCCCCTTCATCATCGGTAACCGTTAATGACCACTTTAAATTTGTATGGTTTTCAAGCAGTGGATGGCTAAAGCTTAAGGTAGAATTAGTAAAACTATTAATATTGAGGGCTGGTCCTGATATTAATTGCCACAAGTAGCTA
>NZ_JBEOPC010000178.1:0-373 GCF_040309765.1 Psychrobacter sp. TB20-MNA-CIBAN-0197 | reverse complement strand
ACTGGTGTTAATATCCCAGCAGGTCAAAGTATAACCATCCTCTTAAAAGTAAAAAAAGGTGGTACCGGCACGCTTGTCCCTGCCACTGCTATTAACCATGTCAAAGTCACTGATGATCTGGATAACAATCCTGCCACTACTAATACCCTTATCGATAGTACAGATAGTAATGATGAAAACGTTGCTACATTCTATCCTACTGACGATGTGGATAACGTCAATGGTGAAGCCCCAGCTTCTGCAGGTGATGATTCAACTGTAGCGCTACTGACTATCAAACGCGCTTTAACTCTAACTGGTGTAACTACTAGAGAAATCGCTCCTACTTCAGGTACTGACGGTCAAGTTACCCATCAAACGGTCATTACTAACG
>NZ_JBEOPC010000177.1:0-373 GCF_040309765.1 Psychrobacter sp. TB20-MNA-CIBAN-0197 | reverse complement strand
ACTTGTGACGCAGCACGCGATTCAGATTTGCCGCTTTTGTTACTTTCACGCAGGATACGCGGGGATTTTGCGGCTAATGTTCTCATTCGTGACACAAAATAACGTTTCGATGCCGTTGTCATCAGACAACGCATTGGTCATTGTTCAGCACAACGGCATAATGCCCCGCCTACATCATTGCAGAGTCTAGGGAGTCAGCTTGTCTACGCCTGTCGAACCCTTGCGTTTGCTGCTACTGGCCGAAGAGCCAGCGTGGACAGCGTTGTTGCGTGAGTGTCTGGCTCCGATGGGGAGCGCGGCGGTGCTGATCAGCGCGCCGAACTGGGATTCGGTCAGCCGCCTGTTCGAGGACAACCGCCACGCGGTACTGCTG
>NZ_JBEOPC010000176.1:0-373 GCF_040309765.1 Psychrobacter sp. TB20-MNA-CIBAN-0197 | reverse complement strand
CGCTTACCTGCCCGTGCGGCGGCTAAGGTAGAAGGCAGACCAGCTGCGCCAACAATAGCAGCGACAACGGTATCGGTTTGCGTATCAGTAGCAATATCGACCAGTCCTGCTGCCCCGCCTACCACATCGATATCAAGACCTGCTGCGCTAAGACGCTCAGCAAAATCATCGACTGCAGCTGTCGGCACGCTGACACGCTTGGGCAAAAACTGCTGGCAAAGCGCAAACAATTTGTCTAAGCGGTGATAGCCTGATAGCGCATAGACTTGATAATTAAGCGGTTGCGCCGCCAAAATTGCTAGCGTGCTATCGCCAATCGAGCCTGTTGCGCCTAGTACGGCGATGCGTTGTGTCATAACCATCAGTGCCCACA
>NZ_JBEOPC010000175.1:0-373 GCF_040309765.1 Psychrobacter sp. TB20-MNA-CIBAN-0197 | reverse complement strand
CTTGCCTGCTGCTGCGCTGTTGTCGTGAATCAACTGGGCAATCATCGCGTCCGCTTCGGCCAGTTGGCGCTCGTAGACGTTGGTGCTGAACGAGGCTTTCTGCGGCGGTTGCTGGGCCAGCACCGGGCCGCTCTGGTCGTGCAGATTGACCTCGACATTGGTCGACAGACCGACACGCAGCGGGTGCTTGGCCAGCTGTTCGGCATTGATGTGGATACGCACTGGCACGCGCTGGACGATCTTGATCCAGTTACCGGTGGCGTTCTGTGCCGGCAGCAAGGCAAATGCGCTGCCGGTACCGGCGCCGAGGCTGTCGACGGTGCCGCTGTATTTCACATCGCTGCCGTAAATATCGGCCTCGATATCCACTGGC
>NZ_JBEOPC010000174.1:0-373 GCF_040309765.1 Psychrobacter sp. TB20-MNA-CIBAN-0197 | reverse complement strand
GCGCTTGGCTTCCAGCAACTGACGCTCGTGCATGATCTGCAACGCCGGTTGCCCGGCCAGTTCACGGCAGGTGCCGTTGAGGTGCGACACGGAGATGCCCAGGCGATGGGCGAGGTCTTCGACCTTGACGTGCTGGCGGTAAGTCTCTTCCACCAACTGAATGAAACCGTTGAGGTATTCGCGCTGGCGTTGCGGCCGTTGGCTGGCCTTGTGGCGGACGATCGCCTGACGGCTGACCCAGACCATGATCACACTGACCAGCGAATGCATGAGCATTTCCCGCGCCGGTTGATGGCCGTTGTACTCGGCCTGCAACGCTGAAAACAGGCTGTTGAGATAATCGCCATCCTTGCCGGCCGGGTAGTTTTCCGCC
>NZ_JBEOPC010000173.1:0-375 GCF_040309765.1 Psychrobacter sp. TB20-MNA-CIBAN-0197 | reverse complement strand
CCGCCGCTACCATTGCCGGATTTTTTCCCGCCAAATAAGCCGCTGAACTTGTTACTAAACTTGCGGAACACCTCGTCTAAATCAGGTGGGCCTTGATCACGTCCGCCTTTATTATTCCACGGATCTTTGTCATTGCCATTATTACCCGGTTCATTCCAGGCCATAGCTATACTCCATTGTTATCTAAATAAATTAGGAAATTGTGTTAAATCTAACAAATCTACTGCGTTTCTTATACAAAAACCGACATTAATTACATCAATTTTTAATCACAGACGATAAAACCAGCAATTTCAGGACCAAATTCTTTAATTAAACGATTCCACTCAACTACAGGTAACCTAACATCTAACAGCCAGTTACCTTGTTCATCAA
>NZ_JBEOPC010000172.1:0-376 GCF_040309765.1 Psychrobacter sp. TB20-MNA-CIBAN-0197 | reverse complement strand
ATTCAGAAGTCGAATTTGACGAAATTAATTTACCTGAAGAGTGGAAACTCGACCTAGCTTTTATTGATAAATGGTCGAAATTACCTCCCATGTTCACTGAAATGGATTTGACACCAGCGGCATATCTGAGCAGAGAAAGCATTCCAATGGGGGCTGTTAATTCGGTAATGTCTGGAGCCGCTCAAAAACTCGTAGAAGAATTAATGAAGCAAAAGGTAAGGGTCAGTGGCGTTAACTCTACTGCGATTACCACAACTCCGAAGGAAGAATACATGTCAGTCATGGATGGTTTGATTGAAAACTTTAAGTTGATTGGTGATTGGACCGAAAGACCAACAGGCATTTATGGGGCTGTGTTACTTGCCAAGCAGGATGA
>NZ_JBEOPC010000171.1:0-378 GCF_040309765.1 Psychrobacter sp. TB20-MNA-CIBAN-0197 | reverse complement strand
CGCGGCGCGGCTGAGGAAGTGCCGGGCCAGGGTCGGGATGTCTTCGCGACGATCCGACAGGCGCGGGATGTGGATGCGGATCACGTTGAGGCGGTGGAACAAGTCCTCGCGGAACTTGCCTTCGCTGACCAGCGCCGCCAGATCACGGTGCGTTGCGGCGATGATGCGCACGTCGATCTTGTGCGTGTCGTTGGAACCCAGCGGACGAATCTCGCCTTCCTGCAACACGCGCAGAATCTTCGCTTGCAGCGACAACGGCATGTCGCCGATTTCATCGAGGAACAGCGTGCCGCCGTCCGCTTGTTCAAAGCGACCGCGACGCAGGTTTGCCGCGCCGGTGAACGCGCCTTTCTCGTGGCCGAACAATTCTGACTGGAT
>NZ_JBEOPC010000170.1:0-378 GCF_040309765.1 Psychrobacter sp. TB20-MNA-CIBAN-0197 | reverse complement strand
CGATTTATTGTTTAACTTAAGCAATAATATAAAAAGCATTACTCAAACTACAAGTATCAATGATTTAAATAGCCATCAGCAAGATACCCTATTTCTACTAGATAACATCCAACCTAATTTCACCTATTTAGAGCAACAAGCGCTACCTTTTAATAATGCGTTTAATGCTAAAAATTTAACGGCTAAGTTTAATCAATTAAGAGAGTTACTTAACAACGATACAGGAATTTACGCCCAACAAAATAAAGTGCTCAAAAGTACTATTGCTGCGGCTCAAAATTTTGAACACTTTCAACAGCAATTTATAACAACAGAAGGTCAGCTTATTGAACTTAATAAATTGGCTGATGAGCGCTTTAATGCCTTACAAACTAATGC
>NZ_JBEOPC010000169.1:0-379 GCF_040309765.1 Psychrobacter sp. TB20-MNA-CIBAN-0197 | reverse complement strand
CCTTATGAGCTGTTAGCTCTGCAAAGTAGGTAATACTATTTGCGGCAATAATATAAGGCGCTACAGAAGGGGTGCCACCCCAAAACTTGAGCGCACTGGCGTTATATTCAAAGTGGTTAATATCGAACTCAAATGGATTTTGATGCGAAAACCAACCCACATCTTTAGGCTCACAATACTCTATTTGATTTTTGTTAACCCATAAATAAGCTGCACCTGGGCCACCACATAACCATTTAACGCTCGAGCCAATCATAAAGTCCGCATCGAGCACGCTTAAATCAAGCGGTATAACCCCCGCTGACTGAGCAACATCAACTATTGATAAACTATTGGTTAATTTACTTATAGCTACAATATCGTATACAGGCGCCTGTAC
>NZ_JBEOPC010000168.1:0-379 GCF_040309765.1 Psychrobacter sp. TB20-MNA-CIBAN-0197 | reverse complement strand
CTTCAGTTATTTGTTCGGGCGTATGTTTAAAGCGCATCCATCCCCCTAAGTGAGACGTTTCTGCGCTGCTAAATGGCATGGCACCTTGTTGAGGGCATAAATCAACATGTTGAAAAAACTCCGGCATTTGCCCTTGTATAAATGGCAATGTATGGCGCTCATTAACTTCCTGTAAGCCTAACGACTTTGCAATGGGTACATTAATAGCTGAGTTGCGGTTACTAGCAAAGCAGGCTTGTACAATTACACACACTTGTTCATTTTGAATGGCTTTGGCGAGTACCTGTGTGCTGCTTTTACCTTGTCGTAATATTTCTACCGATAACGAAAAAGGAGTATCAGCTAGTAATGGCCCTACAAAATTTGTACTGAGTGAGAG
>NZ_JBEOPC010000167.1:0-379 GCF_040309765.1 Psychrobacter sp. TB20-MNA-CIBAN-0197 | reverse complement strand
GCTCTTTGTCGGCCTTGGAGTAAACGGCGACGGTCTTGATGCCCATCTCTTTGCAGGCACGCAGAATCCGCAGGGCGATCTCACCGCGGTTAGCGATCAGAACTTTTTCCAACTTCGCAGTCATCAAAGGCTCTCCGCGGTTCAAACGATGGTGAACAGCGGTTGGTCGTACTCAACCGGCTGGCCGTCTTCGACGAGGATGGATTCGATCACACCGCTGGTTTCAGCTTCGATGTGGTTCATCATCTTCATGGCTTCGACGATGCACAGGGTGTCGCCTTTCTTCACGGTCTGGCCGACTTCAACGAAGGCTGGCGAGGTTGGCGAAGATTTACGGTAGAAGGTGCCGACCATCGGCGAACGGGCAACGGTGCCGTTC
>NZ_JBEOPC010000166.1:0-380 GCF_040309765.1 Psychrobacter sp. TB20-MNA-CIBAN-0197 | reverse complement strand
GGCGTACTGCACGTGCGGCCGATCCTCGACATGAAAGACCCGCAACAAGCGGCGCTGGTTCGTCCGGTGTCCGATGGCGTAGCGGCGCTGACTCAGCGCTACGGCGGCCTGCTCTGGGGCGAGCATGGCAAGGGCCTGCGTTCGGAGTACGCGCCGGCATTCTTCGGCGAGTTGTACCCGGCACTGCAAGCCTTGAAAGCCGCGTTCGACCCATTCAACCAGTTCAATCCGGGCAAAATCGCCACGCCGGCCAACAGCGGCGCAGCACTGCTGAAGATCGACGAAGTGACCCTGCGCGGCGAGCTGGATCGACAGATCGACGAGACAGTCTGGCAAAGCTACGGCGCGGCCATGCACTGCAATGGCAACGGCGCTTGCTA
>NZ_JBEOPC010000165.1:0-381 GCF_040309765.1 Psychrobacter sp. TB20-MNA-CIBAN-0197 | reverse complement strand
GCCATATATTATTGCTGTGTTTATTGGCCCATAATTTCACAGAAATACAAACTGACGTCCATAACCATAAGTAAATTAAAATAGGCAAAAACAGTGGTATAAATGCGCTGCGGAACTTCCCATGCTCAGTAATATAATTTTTAACTGTATGTTTAAATTCAAAGTTATTATTGTATTTTTTATATAGGTGCCTTAATAAAACAACCGACAACACTATCGCCGTTATTGGAAATAACGTAAATGTTAAGGTGTTATATATACTGTTGGGGATAAAAGCGGGGTCGGCTTGTTCATCCCATGCAAGTAAAACCAGCGGAGGTGCTGTTACTAAGAGTAATATGGCGCTGTTGAAGAGTTGTTTAAAGGTCAAAGGGTATTCAC
>NZ_JBEOPC010000164.1:0-381 GCF_040309765.1 Psychrobacter sp. TB20-MNA-CIBAN-0197 | reverse complement strand
AACTAACACTATTATTTAGAATACAACCGCACCAAGTTCATTTTAAATTTCTCATTTATTACACTACGTGGGCAATTAAGCTCTAAGCGGACTAACTCTTTAATCAATAAAACAGTACTAAATTACAGGAATAAGTAGAACCATTTACTTCAGAAAGAACACATCATGCATTATTTGCTTTTAGTACTATCTTAACGCCGAGTATTGTTTTATTAAATATTTACTCAATACAAAGTACATGCAATAATATGGAGTTAGTAAGATGTGTTCTTTGAGGTGTGTTGTGGTTACTAAAGTGCAAATTAGGAGTCAGTTTGATTTAATGAACGAATTAACTTTAAGGTTAATTGAGGAATTAAACGAATGTGAGTTTTCCAGAGC
>NZ_JBEOPC010000163.1:0-382 GCF_040309765.1 Psychrobacter sp. TB20-MNA-CIBAN-0197 | reverse complement strand
AATCAGCATCTATCGCTTGTTTTTTGACTAAAAGTAAGCCGCGGACAGTCGTAGAGTCTGTTACTGTAGCTGATGCAGGGGCGCCTTCATTAGCCGGCTTTAAGGTAACTAGTGTATTTTCTACTGTAGGAGTAGTAGAATTTATTGGTGTGAAGAATGGTGCATTGGTCGATGACACTTTATAGTTAATCGTAACGGTACCAGTAGGTGCTATGCCGTTAGGTAATGCGCTGTATATATCATAGACACCACCGACAGCTGTAATAGGCGCTGCTGTTACAGATGGTGTTGTAGTGTCATCACCATTTGGATAATAAGTGACAGTGACGCTACCCGGCTCTATATTAATCGCATCTCGCGCGCCGCCATCATTATCAGTGAT
>NZ_JBEOPC010000162.1:0-382 GCF_040309765.1 Psychrobacter sp. TB20-MNA-CIBAN-0197 | reverse complement strand
CATTATCAATGACTGGGCCGACATCGGTAGCTGCATACAGCGGATTGCCTACAACCAGTTCAGCCATATTGCCTTGCAGTAGCTCAATCAACTCATCAGCGACTTCTTCTTGTACACATAATATGCGACAAGCTGAACAACGCTGACCTGCTGAGCCAAAGGCAGACAACACCGCATCTCTGACTACTTGTTCAGGTAGTGCTGTCGAATCGACAATCATGGCGTTCTGACCACCCGTCTCAGCGATAAATACGGGCAACTCCCCGCTGGCTTGCGCATGATCATTGAGGCTTTGATTGATACGTTGCGCGGTTTGGGTCGAACCGGTAAAGATGACACCAGATAAATTGTCAGCGGCGGTTAATGCCCCACCCACTTCACC
>NZ_JBEOPC010000161.1:0-383 GCF_040309765.1 Psychrobacter sp. TB20-MNA-CIBAN-0197 | reverse complement strand
CCTCAAAAGCTGTTTTTGATGGGGCAGTATCTCGTTTACGTCCAGTATTAATGACCGCCATTACTTCTGCGTTAGGTTTAATTCCAATGCTGATGTCCAATGGAGTTGGCGCTGAAATTCAACGACCACTGGCGAGTGTTATTGTTGGCGGTTTGGTTACTGCAACGTTACTCACCTTGTTTGTGTTACCGGTTTTATATGCTTGGTTCTCAAAAGCCAAAATCAAAGATCTTAGAGACTAACGCGCTAGATAACTTAGTGACTTACTCATTAACTTACAAATTAATAAAGTAAGTAACTAATTTGATAGCACTATAAATCGCTACTAGCTAAGCTCTTGTCAAAAGCAGGGCTTAGCCAGTCATTTTCACTCGATGCAGAGA
>NZ_JBEOPC010000160.1:0-384 GCF_040309765.1 Psychrobacter sp. TB20-MNA-CIBAN-0197 | reverse complement strand
AGCCAATACTAAGCAACGCATGATATGACCGCTGCCTATATGAGAAGAGGCATCAGCCCTAATTACGACCTTTAGCATTCAATTGCTCGGTACAAAGCTTCTGCCAATTCCCAATCTTCAGGTGTATCTATGTCTTGTACTCGTTTACGTGGTAGCAAAACAGCCTTCGATCTTGTTCCAAAAATAGCTTTTTTTGCTATAAATGCCTTGGCAGTACCCCAATAAAACTGTCCAGCATCATGATATGCTTCTTCGAGATCTTGCGAACGAGTATTTAAATGCTCTGGCTGAAACATTTCAACGCATTGTTTATCATTAAGCTTTAAAGCTCTTTGAATTGGAAAAGGAAAACTTGTTGCACTGAAGGCGTAATCTACATTACTC
>NZ_JBEOPC010000159.1:0-385 GCF_040309765.1 Psychrobacter sp. TB20-MNA-CIBAN-0197 | reverse complement strand
CCTCTGTGTTATATGATTTGAGGCTGGCAGAAACTAAAGGAAGTGGCATTCGCACTATGAGAGCTAAACTTAAACAAGCTGGGCTAAGTGAGCCTAAGTTTGATAGTGATCATACTAGAAACTACTTTAAAGCTACTTTTCTTTTACATCAATTAATGGACGATAAGCAATTAAAGTGGCTTGAAGCTTTTGATAATCATGATTTGTCAGACGATGATGCTATGGCGCTTATGCTAGCTCACGAAACAGGTGCAGTTGATAACAGTACTCTTAGAGAAATAACTAAATTAGAAACATTGTCAGCAAGTCGCCTTTTATCTAGGCTTTGCAAAAAAGATTTATTACAGAAGCAAGGTGGTGGGAGCTCTACCACCTACACTCTAAC
>NZ_JBEOPC010000158.1:0-385 GCF_040309765.1 Psychrobacter sp. TB20-MNA-CIBAN-0197 | reverse complement strand
ACATTCGCCGAAGCCGATCGAGGCAAAACCGTCGCGGGCGCAGCGAGCGCGCAGGATGATTTCGTCACCGTCCTCAAGGAACTTGCGCACTTCGCCGGAAGCCAGTTCGATCGGTTTCTTACCGCCCTCGGTAATCTCCAGCAGGCTGCCAAACTGGCCGTTTTCCGGGCCGGACAAAGTGCCCGAACCAAACAGGTCACCGGCCTGCAACTGGCAGCCGTTGACGCTGTGGTGCGCGACCATTTGCGCCACGGTCCAGTACATGTAGCGGGTGTTGCTCAGGGTCAGGCGATGGGCGGGCAGGTTCTGCTCGCGCATGGCTTCGGTGCGCAGCAGCACTTCCAGTTCGATGTCGAAGGCACCGCCGTCCTGATCACGCTTGTCG
>NZ_JBEOPC010000157.1:0-386 GCF_040309765.1 Psychrobacter sp. TB20-MNA-CIBAN-0197 | reverse complement strand
AAGCCGCACTGATGCCGATGGCCGGCGCGCCCCGCACGACCATCGAGCGAATCGCCTCGGCCACGCCGGCGGCGCTGGTGTAGGCGATCCAGGTTTCCTCGAACGGCAAAATACGCTGATCCAGCAGGTGCAGCGCGCCATCACGCCAATCGATGGCCTTTACTTTCTCCGCAGCCAACAGTCGATCGCGCATCCCACACCCCGCACTCATGAACAAAAGCCGCCGATTATAGCGATCCCCCCGCGAAGACGCTCGGGTATACTTCGCCATCCTTTACAAAAGCACTGGAACCGACCCTCGATGCCGAAACCTGCCATTGCGCTCGACCTGTTATTGCTGCCGACCTGGCTGGTCCCCGTCGAACCGGCAGGCGTGGTGCTCAAGG
>NZ_JBEOPC010000156.1:0-387 GCF_040309765.1 Psychrobacter sp. TB20-MNA-CIBAN-0197 | reverse complement strand
ATCGTGCATCATGAAGTGACTCAGGACAGCGATGATCGCAAGCAACTTGAACCGATGGCCAAGGCCGCCAAGGAACAACTTTCGCAGGATGAACTGACGGTCACCGCGGATGCGGGCTATTCCAATGGCAAGCAGTTCCAGGCATGTGAGGATGAGAACATCACGGCTTATGTGCCTGTGGCGTGATCACTCAACTCCTGCGGCAAGGAACAGATATTTTTCGATTGAACAGCATTTGCCTACGATGCGTCGCAAGATCGATATCAATGCCCTGCCGGAAAATGGCTGATCTTTAAGCAGATCAGCAATAAAGGCCGGATCTACCAAGCGAAGGTCAGCGACTGCGCAAGCTGCACGATTAAAGCGAAGTGCACCGACGCCAAACGC
>NZ_JBEOPC010000155.1:0-387 GCF_040309765.1 Psychrobacter sp. TB20-MNA-CIBAN-0197 | reverse complement strand
ACCTGGAGCTGGACACTAACCTGGCCGGCGGCCGCGACAACACACTGCAATCGGTGGTCGATCGCTGCCAGACCGCCATGGGCAGTCGCTTGCTCACTCGGTGGTTGAATCGACCGTTGCGCGATCTCACAGTGCTGCTCGCCCGCCAGACGTCGATCCGCTGCCTGCTCGACGGCTACCGTTTTGAAAAGCTGCAACCGCAGCTCAAGGAAATCGGCGACATCGAGCGGATCCTGGCGCGAATCGGTCTACGCAACGCGCGACCACGTGACCTCGCGCGTCTGC
Source organism: Psychrobacter sp. TB20-MNA-CIBAN-0197 (assembly GCF_040309765.1). Classification (NCBI taxonomy): domain Bacteria; kingdom Pseudomonadati; phylum Pseudomonadota; class Gammaproteobacteria; order Moraxellales; family Moraxellaceae; genus Psychrobacter; species Psychrobacter sp. TB20-MNA-CIBAN-0197. Next base: position 102 of record NZ_JBEOPC010000155.1, on the reverse strand, counting down.
GCGATGCACTCGGCGCGCTGCCCGAACTGCAAGTGGCGATGACCGAGCTGGAAGCGCCGCACCTGCAGCATCTGGCGGCCACCACCAGCACCTATCCAGAAC
>NZ_JBEOPC010000154.1:0-387 GCF_040309765.1 Psychrobacter sp. TB20-MNA-CIBAN-0197 | reverse complement strand
AGTCCATGCCAATTAAAAACACAATTGGCGTGTTTGGATGCTGTGCTCTTAATTCTTGTAAACTCAATAAAGAATAAGAAGGCCCAGTGCGGTGCAACTCTCTTAAATCGAGTTGAAAAAAAGGGTAAGGCGCAATTGCTGCATTGAGCATAGCTACTCGGTGCTCGGTGCTAATGCCAGGAGCCATTTTGTGGGCGGGCAGTGCGCAAGGCATAAAGTACAACGTATTTAAGTTAAGTGCATTTACGCATTGCTTTGCCATATTAATGTGCCCCAAATGAACGGGGTCGAAAGTGCCACCAAAAATTGCGATCATGTTAAATTCTGCATTTTAATTAACAGGATGACATGGCAGCGAAATATTCAGCGGTTGGCAAAACTTAATAC
>NZ_JBEOPC010000153.1:0-388 GCF_040309765.1 Psychrobacter sp. TB20-MNA-CIBAN-0197 | reverse complement strand
GGGTACCGGCGACGGCGATACCGTGGCGATAGCGCATCAGCTCGGCGAGCATTTCTGCACGCGGCACTACGGGAATGCGGCGTTCAAGGGCAGTCGCCACTTCCGGGTTGGACGTGTTCACTGCGCTCGACACCACCAGCACGTCGGCGGTAGCGGCGTTCTCGGCACGGTGACCAATGAAGATCTGCGCGCCAAACGATTCAAGGCGCTCGGTGACCGGCGACGCTTTCAGGTCGGAACCGGAAACTTGGTAGCCCAGGTTCAGCAACACTTCAGCGATGCCGCACATGCCCACGCCGCCGATGCCGACGAAGTGGATGCGACGGATGCGGCGCATTTCCGGTTGTGGCATGGCTTTCTGATTCTCAACCATGGGCCACCTCCAGAC
>NZ_JBEOPC010000152.1:0-388 GCF_040309765.1 Psychrobacter sp. TB20-MNA-CIBAN-0197 | reverse complement strand
CGTCATCCTTTTTCAACCAGAAATTCCGCCGAACACCGGCAACGTTATCAGGCTGTGCGCCAACAGCGGCTGCCACCTGCATTTGATCGAACCACTGGGTTTCGAGATGGACGACAAGCGCCTGCGCCGTGCCGGTCTCGACTACCACGAATATGCCACGTTGCAGCGTCACGCTGACCTGGCCAGTTGTCTGGAAAGTCTGGGCAACCCCCGCGTGTTCGCCTTCACCACCAAGGGTTCGCGGCCGTTCCATGATGCCGCGTTCGTGCCCGGCGATGCGTTTCTGTTCGGCCCGGAAAGCCGTGGCCTGCCAGCGGACGTGCTCGACGCCCTGCCCGCCGAACAGCGCCTGCGCCTGCCGATGCGCGAAGGCTGCCGCAGCCTGAAC
>NZ_JBEOPC010000151.1:0-389 GCF_040309765.1 Psychrobacter sp. TB20-MNA-CIBAN-0197 | reverse complement strand
ACCTTGCGCTGCGTGCCGTCGAGGCTGCTGCGGATCAGCCGGCCGTCATGCAATCCGGTAATGAGGAATTCGTCTTCCAGCAGCAGCGCCTCAGGCCCTTCGATGTCGCTCGGCCCGACCTTCGCCACAGCTTTGAGGCGCTGATTGTCCGCGTAGATCCCGTCTTTCAACGAGGGCGCCGGTGGCGGTGTCCAGGCCACTGGTACGACTTTGGTTGGCAGCAACAACAAGAAGGCGATGACGAGAGTGATCAGCAGGCACAGCACATAACGTAATTTCACGCGCTGGCCCTCGCCGCGCCGATGTACTGCGCGGTCGTGTCGCGCAGGGCAAGCATGGACGCGGCAGACTCGCGCTCGATGCGCCGCTTGAGCAACAGACGATTGGCC
>NZ_JBEOPC010000150.1:0-389 GCF_040309765.1 Psychrobacter sp. TB20-MNA-CIBAN-0197 | reverse complement strand
CTCCAGGACCTCGACGATGACGTCGAGCACCTGCTGCCAGTCGCCGGAGCGCTCGCGGGTCATGCTCAGGCTGAAGCTCGGCCGGTTGTCGGCCACGACTACGCCGTTGCGGTCGAAAATCAGCCCGCGCGTCGGCGGAATCGGCTGCACATGGACGCGGTTGTTTTCCGACAGGGTCGAGTGGTACTCGTACTGGATCACCTGCAGGTAATACAGACGCGCGATCAACACACAGATCAGCGCCACAATCACGATCGCACCGAACACGACACGGCTGCGCACCAGACGGGCGTCCTTTTCGTGGTCCTTGATGCGGATCGGCTGAGACATGAGGGCAGGCTTACTTGTGGTAAGGGTGGCCGGACAACACGGTCCAGGCACGGTACAAC
>NZ_JBEOPC010000149.1:0-391 GCF_040309765.1 Psychrobacter sp. TB20-MNA-CIBAN-0197 | reverse complement strand
ATTCACCGCGAGCGAACACCAGCATGTCGCGCACTTGATGTTCGAGTTCGTGCAGACGCTCTTTCAGGCGGCCGGCAAAGCGTTGCTGGGTTTCCACCGGCAATTGCTGTTCAGTCAAATGACTGGCGTAGAGCAAAGCGGCGGACAGCGGTGTGCGAATCTGGTGGGCCAGCGAGGCAACCATGCGCCCCAGCGACGACAAGCGCTCATGCCGTGCCAGTTGATCCTGAAGATGCCGGGTTTCGGTCAAGTCGTTGAGCAGCACCAACTGCCCCGGCTCGGCATCCAGCGAGCGGGTGGAAATCGACAGACGTCGACCGTTTTTCAAGGAGATTTCGTGACCGTCGTCTTCACGCGGGGCGAAGCAGCGTGCGATCACATGGCGCCAGAG
>NZ_JBEOPC010000148.1:0-392 GCF_040309765.1 Psychrobacter sp. TB20-MNA-CIBAN-0197 | reverse complement strand
CAACTCGCACAGTGATGTGAGATATATCTCACGGTCATATGTCCGTTTTGGGATGTAAACCACCAATGCAGGCTACCTTATAACCTAAATTAAATTTAGTTTTTTGACTTAAATAACAATTCGCCCGCAATCTTATTAAAAGTAAGCTGCTTAAAGCTTTCAAACCCGTCGGTTTTAAAAAATTGAGTATGCTCTTTGCGCGTTACAAACACCGCCATACCTGTAGACTCAGCATTAGATTGAATTAGGTCATTTAGGCCTCTTAATAAATAACGCCCAAACCCTTGGCCATGAAAATGCGGATCGACCGCAATAAAAGCTAAAAAATAGTAGTTGCCCTGCTGCTCTAGTGCATCTCTAATTGTTTGCTCTTTATCTATTAGTTGATTGGT
>NZ_JBEOPC010000147.1:0-392 GCF_040309765.1 Psychrobacter sp. TB20-MNA-CIBAN-0197 | reverse complement strand
ACATCATCCCTCTGCAAGCGCAGATCAAGGATGACTGGGCCGACAACCTGATCGGCGCGCAATACCTGGAAATGCCCAAAGGCTCGCACACCCGCGTACGCCTGACCGTTCGCTCGGTCGATCCGCAGCAGGCGGCGTACATTCAGCTCAAGGCCAAGCAATTCGAACAGGACGTGCAACTGGGCCTGCCTACGGAAATGGTCGCCACGGCGGACCAGCCACTGGAGTTGGACTTCAGCTTTGAAAACCCCCAGCCGCGCAAGGCGTTCTCGTTTCATTTGCTGGGGTATGGCAATGGCGCGGTCGAGGTCAGCGACTTCAGCGTCATCACCGAATTGCCCGGCCAGGAAGACATCCTTGATGACGTTCCTGATGACGAAACCGCGCAATCC
>NZ_JBEOPC010000146.1:0-395 GCF_040309765.1 Psychrobacter sp. TB20-MNA-CIBAN-0197 | reverse complement strand
ACTATGAGCATCCTGCCAACGGTGATATCGAAATCCTCATGGAACACGATTTTGGTTCTGACAACAATGTCAAAAATGTCTTTGGCTATCGTGATGGTATCAGTAATCCAGAGATTAAAGGCAGTGGTATCCAAACGCCGCCGAGTAGCACGAACGAAGCCATCGCAGCGGGTGAGTTTGTCTTGGGTTATGAAGGAGAAGCTGGCACGATTCCACCGATGCCGCAGCCAGAGATCTTGGGCAAAAATGGCTCGTTTATGGTACTACGTGCTTATAATAGCCATGTTGCTGCCTTCAATAAATTCCGCAAAGATAACACCGATAGCGAGGAAGAAGCTGAGCTTTTAGGCGCAAAAATGTGGGGACGCTGGCGTTCTGGTGCGCCCCTCGACTTG
>NZ_JBEOPC010000145.1:0-395 GCF_040309765.1 Psychrobacter sp. TB20-MNA-CIBAN-0197 | reverse complement strand
GCATAAGCATAGCTATCATGAAAAATTACATGATTTTGCTGAACAGTCAGAAGGTCTGTTAATGTCTTTAGTACTGGTAGCTTTTGGCATGCTAATTGGTCAAGGTTTGCAGTCAGGTGTTGAGTTGACATGGCGAGTCTATATAGTTAGCTTTACCTTTTTGCTATTGATACGTCCGATTGGCGGCTTCATTGCCCTGTCTGGGCTAAACTTGCCACACACTGAAAAATATGCCATCTCTGCATTGGGCATCCGCGGTATTGGTACCTTATATTATTTATCTTACGCGCTCAATCAAGGTTTTTTTGGTGAGGAAGATGCGCTCAAATTATGGGTCGTCTGCTCGATTGTGATTCTGGCTTCAATCTTTATCCATGGCCTCAGCGCCACAAAGT
>NZ_JBEOPC010000144.1:0-395 GCF_040309765.1 Psychrobacter sp. TB20-MNA-CIBAN-0197 | reverse complement strand
CCCTTCTGTACCAATATGAATAATAAAATTGGCACATTCGTTATAACCCTCTTTAAGGTTAATTATCCAGTACGCACCGTAGTTTGGATCAATACCATCGTATTCATGGCCCTTAGCCCAATCACTGGTATCAAATGGTGGTGCATAAGCATCACACACATCGTTATTCCACGAATGTAATCGGTAGCCTTCGTAATTGTCATCGGCTAAGCGGTTATAAAATAAAACCGCCTCTCCCTCCCCTGCAAATACAACAGGGTCTGGCAGGGTTGGGTCGGCTCCAACCACGCAACTTTCGTTATTTTCATCAGGTACTGTAGGTGCAGGGCACGATATAGGTTCGGGATCGACACATTGCGACCCCGCTTCATTAGGGACTTGTGGCACATTACAGG
>NZ_JBEOPC010000143.1:0-396 GCF_040309765.1 Psychrobacter sp. TB20-MNA-CIBAN-0197 | reverse complement strand
ATCATCAGGAAGCGCGTCGAGTTGTCCGGGCGATCTTCGATCTTCTCGGCCAGACGCGTCAGGCCGTACAGCCCCGCCGCCATGTCGCCAGCAATGGCCGCCGAATTCCACTCACCCTTGACCCGTTTGGCCGCTTCGGCGTTGCTCGACACCGCGACGCGTTCGACATTCGGGTAATGCGCGTCCAGCCACTTGCGGCACTGGGCCAGCGACTGCGCATGGGAATAGATGCGGCTGATGCTGTCGGTCTTGGTGTTTTCGCCGACCAGCAGATGATGGTGGATGCGCAGCTCGACTTCGCCACAGATCACCATGTCGTGTTCGAGGAAGCTATCCAGCGTGTGGTTGACCGCACCTTCGGTGGAGTTTTCCACCGGCACCACGCCGAAATTCACC
>NZ_JBEOPC010000142.1:0-396 GCF_040309765.1 Psychrobacter sp. TB20-MNA-CIBAN-0197 | reverse complement strand
GAACAAAGCGGCCGAATCCGCCGTGACCCAGGCCCAGCCAATCCTCGTCGATGCAGTGAAGAAAATGAGCGTGGCCGACGCCAAAGGCATCCTCAGCGGCGGCAACGATTCGGCGACCCAATACCTGAACAAATCCAGCCGCGAACAGATCCGCGCGAAATTCCTGCCCATCGTCAAGCAAGCCACCGACAAGGTCGGCGTCGCGCAGAAGTACAACTCGTTCGCAGGCCAGGCCGCTGCGTTTGGCGTGGTGGACGCGAAGAGCGCGAACGTTGAAAGCTACGTCACTGAACAGGCGCTCAACGGTTTGTTCGAGATGATCGGCAAGCAGGAAGAAACAATTCGTCAGAACCCGGCCGCTGCGGCGACGAGTCTGGCGAAGAAGGTGTTTGGTAC
>NZ_JBEOPC010000141.1:0-396 GCF_040309765.1 Psychrobacter sp. TB20-MNA-CIBAN-0197 | reverse complement strand
GCGTGAGCGTGCGTACACCAAGCAGGGCCAGATGCTGACTGAAGACGAGAACATCGTCGAAGTGCCGCTGACCGTGCAGTACAAGATCAGCAACCTGCAGGACTTCGTGCTGAACGTCGATCAGCCGGAAATCAGTCTGCAGCACGCGACCGAAAGTGCACTGCGTCACGTGGTCGGGTCCACCGCCATGGACCAGGTGCTGACCGAAGGTCGTGAATTGATGGCCAGCGAGATCAAGGAGCGTCTGCAACGTTTCCTCGATACCTATCGCACCGGTATCACCGTCACCCAGGTCAACGTACAGAGCGCAGCGGCACCGCGTGAAGTGCAGGAAGCCTTCGATGACGTGATCCGCGCCCGTGAAGACGAGCAGCGTTCGCGCAACCAGGCTGAAAC
>NZ_JBEOPC010000140.1:0-399 GCF_040309765.1 Psychrobacter sp. TB20-MNA-CIBAN-0197 | reverse complement strand
CATTTGTACTGCGCAGCGCTGCTACCGATACCTAAACATATATTAGTAAAACTTACGTTCAGTTACTTATCACCTTAACTAATTTAGCTTAGCTGATGTATTGATAGATTTAAAGACAGAAAGCTTAACCTGTTACTATATTTGTGTGATAACTTGTTATTTTTATGATAAATTTTAACACAGACTGTACATTAGCCCGATAATTTTATCCTAACCGTGGCTCCTAAAACTAAGATTTGTTATTATAGAAATATGTGACATCTCGCCACTATTCTTACAATTTGAGAGTAATATATGAAAAAAATCACCACTTTAAGCGTTAGTGCACTTGCTAGTGCTATGTTATTAGTTACCGGTTGTAGTACTAATAATGGTAATCAAGAAACTTCTACCCAAAGC
>NZ_JBEOPC010000139.1:0-400 GCF_040309765.1 Psychrobacter sp. TB20-MNA-CIBAN-0197 | reverse complement strand
AACTTACACTTTGTTGTTAAAGGCAATAATGTGTCTGAAAAGCACCTTGCACGTGCAGTTTCACTCTCTGCTGAAAAGTATTGCTCGGTCGCATTAATGCTTGATAAAACAGTAAAAATTACGCATAGCCACGAAGTTGTGCAAGATCAAGTAAAATAACGCTTTTTCCATGAGTAAAATTCGTATAAAATCCGCGAACTTTTATTCTGCTAGAGCAGATTTCACTAATTTATAGGTTGGTTTATTATGAACAAACCCTTCGATAAACTTAAACTTCATGGTTTTAATAATTTAACTAAAAGTTTAAGCTTTAGTATTTACGATATTTGTTACGCAAAGACCGAGCAACAACGTAAAGAATATATTGAATATATCGATGAGCAGTACAGTGCAGATAGAC
>NZ_JBEOPC010000138.1:0-403 GCF_040309765.1 Psychrobacter sp. TB20-MNA-CIBAN-0197 | reverse complement strand
GGCTACCAGCTTATTGCCAAAAAAGGCTTCACAGCCGTTGGTATCAAACAAATACTGGATACCGCAGGGGTGCCCAAAGGCTCCTTTTATCATTACTTTGAATCAAAAGAAGCTTTCGGTGAGGCAATCATCGGTGATTATTTTTTTAATTATAAAAATCGTTTAGAAACGATCGGCGAACAAGATGTAAGTGCCCAGCAAAAACTGTATAACTACTTTCAAAACTGGTATGACACTCAGCAAAATGGCTGTGACCATGGGAAGTGCTTGGTCGTCAAGCTTAGCGCAGAGGTGGCAGATATGTCAGAGACAATGCGTGAGGCCTTAAACGCTGGCTATCAGCAAACCGTCACTTGGCTTGCCACACAAATAAAGGCTGGTTGGGCTGATGGCTCTGTACCAC
>NZ_JBEOPC010000137.1:0-405 GCF_040309765.1 Psychrobacter sp. TB20-MNA-CIBAN-0197 | reverse complement strand
CTTGTGTACTTGTCGTAACGTAAACCAAACTGAATGGTTGCATCTAAGTCAGTGAATGCGTATTCATCTTGGACATAGAATGTATGCTGCGCATATTTAAAGCTTGCAGCCGCATCATTCGGGTTATTAGTACCTGCAGCATTGTTGTAGTAGATACGCGCTGCTTGACCTGCTTCAAAGTCGTCAATTGAGTCAAAGCGCCACTCACCTTCTGTTTGCTGTACGAACAAGTTAAAAACAGATAGCTCTTCAAACTCGTAACCAGCAGTAATTGTGTGTTGATCTAGGTAATAAGTACCAGCAACTTTAAATGTAGTTGTGTCGTAATCTAGATCGTTTGATTGACGAGAATCATCTGGACCAATGAATACAGTACCGCCATTATCAGTACGTATTTGCATTTCA
>NZ_JBEOPC010000136.1:0-406 GCF_040309765.1 Psychrobacter sp. TB20-MNA-CIBAN-0197 | reverse complement strand
GCGCAGCTGTTTAGCGAGCTTTACCCGCAGCATGGTGCTAATTTTTGCCGCGTTATTCACTCAAAGTACGAACGCGCTGAAGAGCTAATAGACGACTTTAAATCAAGCGACGAAAACAGCGTACGCATAGCTGTATCGGTCGATATGCTCGACACCGGCATAGACGTACCAGAATGTGTAAACCTTGTATTTGCCAAACCCATAAAATCAAAAGTAAAATTTTGGCAAATGATTGGCCGTGGCACACGCTTATGCGAAAACCTATATGGCTCAGGTAAGCACAAAACTCACTTTTTAATATTCGACCACTGGGCAAATTTTGAATACTTTGATGAAAATCCAGAAGAAGAAGACGTAAAACAAGCTAAATCGTTACTGCAAAAGCTATTTGAAGCGCGGGTAACCC
>NZ_JBEOPC010000135.1:0-407 GCF_040309765.1 Psychrobacter sp. TB20-MNA-CIBAN-0197 | reverse complement strand
ACAGTAAACTGTACACGTTGGCCTTCAGCTAAAGTTTTAAAACCGTCGCCAGAGATCGCGCTGAAATGTGCGAACACGTCTGCGCCAGATTCTTGCTCGATAAAACCAAAACCTTTTGCTTCGTTAAACCATTTTACTGAACCAGTAGTTGTATTAGACATAATATGTATCCTAAAAAATTAATATAAGTGTGCCTGAAAAGAGGCGATTGAGCCGGAAAAAATAGTTAACTTGAGGATATCATGCAGGATTATTACTAAAACAACTCGGTACTAACAAATAAAACAAAACTTCTTTCAAACTAGTATTCAAAATGGGCTATTGCTAACCCATTTAACGAAAGCAATTAGATGCTAACGATGTTTTCAGCTTGTGGGCCTTTTTGACCTTGAGTAACAGTAAACTGT
>NZ_JBEOPC010000134.1:0-408 GCF_040309765.1 Psychrobacter sp. TB20-MNA-CIBAN-0197 | reverse complement strand
ACCAACGACCGTGCCGTGGTGCAGGCGATCATCGGTTTGGGCAAAGCCATGGGACTGACGGTGACGGCCGAAGGCGTAGAGACCGAGGAGCAACTGGCGATTCTCGGTAAAGATCAATGCAACGAGGTGCAGGGTTATTTCATGAGTCGGCCGATCGACAAGGCGGCTTTTGCTGATCTGCTACGGGCTTCGCGACTGTCGCTAGTGAGCAAAAAAGGTCGGGTGACGTGAATATCAGCCATCGCTGGCAACGCGGACCTTGCCGCTGAACACGCGGAAACCGAAGGTGTTGTAGGCCAGGGTGATGGGGATCAGCACGGCGAATCCGACCAGCATGAAGATCTGGCTGTTGGGGCTTGATGCTGCTTCGCTCAAGGTCAGATCCGGCGGAATGATGAAGGGATACAG
>NZ_JBEOPC010000133.1:0-409 GCF_040309765.1 Psychrobacter sp. TB20-MNA-CIBAN-0197 | reverse complement strand
AGATCGAACCGAAGTACAGCAACGATGCCGTGGTTTACGTGACCGACGCCTCGCGCGCCGTCGGCGTGGCGACTCAGTTGTTGTCCAAGGAACTCAAGGCCGGGTTCGTCGAGAAGACCCGCCTGGAATACATCGACGTGCGCGAGCGTACGTCCAATCGCAGCGCCCGTACCGAACGCCTGAGCTACGCCGCCGCGATCGCGAAGAAGCCGCAATTCGACTGGGCCAATTATCAGCCAGTGAAACCGACCTTCACCGGCAGCAAGGTGCTCGACAATATCGATTTGAAAGTGCTGGCCGAATACATCGACTGGACACCGTTCTTCATTTCTTGGGATCTGGCCGGCAAGTTCCCGCGCATCCTCGAAGACGAAGTGGTCGGTGAAGCCGCCACTGCGCTGTACAAGGA
>NZ_JBEOPC010000132.1:0-409 GCF_040309765.1 Psychrobacter sp. TB20-MNA-CIBAN-0197 | reverse complement strand
GCATTGAATGATTCGCAAGAGGTGAGTAATTTAGCAGATCAAACGCTAACATCGGCTCAATCAACGCTACAAGATGCACAGCAATTAAGTCGCTTATCTAATGATTTAACCAAATCAATGCAGTTTTTTAAATCTTAAGCGTTAAAAAACAAGTAATTTTAAAATAAAAAACCCTTCTATTCAGAAGGGTTTTTAGTAGAGGTAATTAGTAATATCAGAAGCGAGCTTCGATACCTAATCGAACATAACGCGGGGTTTGCCAAGAGTACGCAGCATCATGATAAGCATTTACTTCGCCTTCATTTTGCTCATAGTGCTCATTCAACGACGACTCAGTTTGTGAGTTGAAAATGTTAAAGACATTAACAGATGCTCTCATATCAATATCTGAGATAGTAAAGTCGTAAGC
>NZ_JBEOPC010000131.1:0-412 GCF_040309765.1 Psychrobacter sp. TB20-MNA-CIBAN-0197 | reverse complement strand
ATTTAGTTTGAAGGTATTGAGGTAAGACGCCTCTCCCTCCTTCTTAAACTTTACGCACTTACTGGTATGAATATAGCTGTCTGAGGTTTGTAAGCTGTCGATTAAGCTTGTTTGACAGGATTTCTAATTAATATTTTTGAAGTATATCCACATTCAGTAATAAGTAAGTAAAATCTGATAGTGAGTATATTAATATAAATTATTGTTTTCTAGATTAGATAAAAACACTGCAAAACATTCTGTCGCCCGAGCTTTCAAGCGGCTACTGGTCAGCACACGAACGCGATTGCTCCAAGTAATAGCATAGCCTTGGTCTTCAAACTTTTTAACCAAATCCACATCTTCATGGCATGGCAGATGCGTAAAGCCGTCAACAGCTAAATAAGCCTCGCTGTTAAAACTTAAATTTGCC
>NZ_JBEOPC010000130.1:0-413 GCF_040309765.1 Psychrobacter sp. TB20-MNA-CIBAN-0197 | reverse complement strand
AGCATATTGAGCTATCACGCTTTGCTTTGCCAGCCAAAGCTGGGGTGAGTGATGATGCCCAAGCCGATGCCATGAGCCAATTGCTACAAAGCGTGGGCAAAAAAGAGCAGATGCTGATATTGCTCCCCAATGCTGGCCTTAAGCAAATCAGCAACCATGTCCAAGTACACAGCATCATGCGCCCAACGACTGTCTATGAGCGTGAGTGCGCGATATTTGATGGTGGCAATGACGCCATGATTCAGCGCTTAGCCGATGTCCGTAATGCCGTATTGATGATTGAAGACGACGAGTGATGATGACAAGTATGGTATTTCGTTGCCTTTAACGCAGCTACTTTCTCTACAATTGCCTACGCGATAGCTGGTCAGATTCACTTTGTATTTGCGACTAAATAGCGCATAGTGATAAAA
>NZ_JBEOPC010000129.1:0-416 GCF_040309765.1 Psychrobacter sp. TB20-MNA-CIBAN-0197 | reverse complement strand
GAATCAAGGCTGCCAGTAGCAGCGCGAGGATGGCGAAGGTCCAGCTGAAGATTTTTCCAGTGCGCGTCATGCACAAAGCTCCTGATCACGACCGCACGCCGGACATCCCGACGCACAGCTGAAACGGCAGACCGAAGCGGCCCCTATGCAGTCTGTGACTGGCGAAAGGCCCGCAGGTTTAATTGAAAGGCAGTTTAAGCCATAAAAAGGCCGGCAAAACTGACCGATCGGTCGAGCAGTGTTACCGCGACCCGCACTTTTGCGAGGCGCGAGTGAGTCGAAAATACCCACGACGGTGCAAAACCGTCGCCCGCAAAGGCCCGATCTAGAGCCTTCGCGCCGAACAATCAATTCTGTTGATTATTACCATTGCGTTTATGAACTTTTATATCGACTTATCGAGAGTAGCATTGCCC
>NZ_JBEOPC010000128.1:0-418 GCF_040309765.1 Psychrobacter sp. TB20-MNA-CIBAN-0197 | reverse complement strand
CAGAAGAAGTGTGGCATCAAATATTTAATGAGGGCGGTAGTACTTATCAGGAACCGTCGTTAATTCTTTTTAATGGACAACTAAGTTCAGCCTGTGGCAGTGCCACGGCAGCGACAGGACCTTTTTATTGTCCAGGTGACCAGACGGTTTATTTAGATACGTCTTTTTTCGTAGAGATGCGTCAAAATCTAGGCATCGCAGGTGATCAGCAAGACTCTGGTGGTCAAGATAATGAAGGTAAGGCAGGTGACTTTGCCCAAGCCTATGTGATTTCACATGAAGTCGGCCACCATGTACAGACACTATTGGGTATTACTCAGCAGGTCAGTGAAGCCAGTCGTCAAGTCACGCGTGCAGAAGCCAATAAGCTCTCCGTGTTACAAGAACTACAAGCTGATTGCTTCGCAGGGGTATGGGC
>NZ_JBEOPC010000127.1:0-418 GCF_040309765.1 Psychrobacter sp. TB20-MNA-CIBAN-0197 | reverse complement strand
ACCGTTATCAATAACATAAATTCTGTCACTGTTTTCAATAGTAGATAAGCGATGTGCTATAACAATAGAGGTTTTATCTTTCATTAGCGTTTCTAACGCTTGCTGAATAAGCTTTTCTGATTCGGTATCAAGTGCTGATGTTGCCTCATCTAAAATCAAAATAGGTGCATCTTTTAATATTGCACGCGCTATCGCTATTCGCTGGCGTTGGCCACCGGAGAGCATTACGCCATTTTCACCTACCATGGTGTTTAATTGCTCTGGCAAGTCTTTAACAAACTCCCAAACGTGCGCTTGTTTAGCAACTTGCTCTAACTCTGCAACAGACACATCGTGCTTTATGCCATAACAAATATTATTGGCAATCGTATCGTTAAATAACACAACTTGCTGAGACACTAAAGCAAATTGGCGACGC
>NZ_JBEOPC010000126.1:0-418 GCF_040309765.1 Psychrobacter sp. TB20-MNA-CIBAN-0197 | reverse complement strand
GACCCATAGTGAAGATGGTGCAGTCGAACTGGATCAACAACTTGAATCTGAGAAGTCCATATCTGAATTTAGTTGTGATCTAAACCTTCAGCCTGCCAATATTGAACAACTTAACTTTGCTTTATCAAGTGAGCTTGAGAACTTAGCGACTGATCCTCCACAAACACCTATTCAGCTGAGCATCCTTGACAAGCAACAGAATGCATTATTATTTTCAGGTGAATTTGACATAAAAGATAAGTCAGGCAAAAGTTTGATTCTATTTACATTAAACCGAGCAGGCAAACAATGGCAATTTATGCCAAGGCATCAAAATATAGATGGCGACCTACGTTATCTTTGTGAAAAATATGGGATAGAAATAAGCGATGACTGATCTTAAAAATAACACAATACTTAATACCATGATATCTAATAC
>NZ_JBEOPC010000125.1:0-415 GCF_040309765.1 Psychrobacter sp. TB20-MNA-CIBAN-0197 | reverse complement strand
CTTATCTACTGTTGAATTAGCACACATTGATTTGTGCATAAGAATAATTAATAAAGCTGCAAATAAGCTGAGTGAGCAAATAATACAACTACCAAATATGGATGCATTTATTTAAATTTCAGAAAATAAATACACGTATTTTGAGTAAGTAATTCATATTTTGGTTGTCAGCATCAACGCGATATTTGCAAATTAAAATTAAAAGCGAGAGATAAATTCCGGCTTACAATTTAAAAGCTACGCTTTTCGCGCCAGCAAGCTATGCGCCTACAAAGTAACAGCGCGAGGTAAACTCCCGCCTACGGGGTGTGTTTGTTGTAGGCGGGGCTTTATGCCGCGCTTGTTAAAATTTGCGCGAGGTAAACTCCCGCCTGCAAACTCCAGACAAAAGACAAAGCCAAGCACGGTGCTTGGC
>NZ_JBEOPC010000124.1:0-425 GCF_040309765.1 Psychrobacter sp. TB20-MNA-CIBAN-0197 | reverse complement strand
ACCCAAATCATCTCGAATGGAGGAATGCTTATAAATTAGTGTGGTCGTGTCTTCTAATGCGAGCAATAAGTTATGACTTTTTGCTTGTTCAACCGTGGCTTTAAAGCCTGACTCTGCTATAGCCGTTGCGTCAATATTTTCGTTGCGAATAAAGCGGTAGGCACCTTCCATATCGGCGGGGGATTGAGTGATGTTCACAAGTGGTTTTCCTGGTTCATTTGCAAGCGTTGATGCTAACTTTACCAGACGCGCTGTTCTTCTTGGATCACCTAAGTCCGATTTACCGAATTGTTGTTTTGCCCAATGAGTATGTTCGTTAATCATAATGTGCCCTCAAACAAGATTTGAAGATCTGATCATGACATTGAGATTTAGTTCAAAAAAATCCCCGCTAATTTCTTAGCAGGGATTTGTGTATAAGAGAC
>NZ_JBEOPC010000123.1:0-426 GCF_040309765.1 Psychrobacter sp. TB20-MNA-CIBAN-0197 | reverse complement strand
CAAATTTACTTCTTCAAAAGATGTAACTTTATTCAGCTAGTATCTATTTTGTATCTGCTAGTTTGTACCAATACGCAATAATACTTAATCATTTTGCGGGGCTAAACGTGTCGCACCTGCGTTAAAAAATTCTCATTTAGAACAACTAAATAGCGAATTTTTTGCCTAGCTATCAACACGTTTTTCCATCCTCAAAATAGATCACTTAATTAAGCGAATTGGTATTAAAAATAACCCGGCACTTTCTAAGTGTTCAATCATAGTTAGTTTTCTGAGGCTTAATAAGTAGTCTCGGTCTGAATATGCTGCCTTTATGAATTTAAAAACCATAATGCTCCCTTCTAACAGCCCTAATGTTTATATTTTTAGGGCTGAAGCACTTGAACTTGTTCTAAACTCAAGTGCGCAGTATTAAATGTGCAAGCC
>NZ_JBEOPC010000122.1:0-427 GCF_040309765.1 Psychrobacter sp. TB20-MNA-CIBAN-0197 | reverse complement strand
ATGTGTATTTGAGTGTGTTATCAGCTAAAAATTTGATACTTTGACTGATTGTTTTTTCGTTTGCAGGGCTTTCACAACGGCTCATTCTTAAGCCGTTTTCAAGGCCATCACTTTTATATTTAAGAGTGCTGGTTATAAAGCAAAAGTTTGGTTTTTTAATGGTTCGGGTACCATTGTGGAGCGATCCAAATACAATTTGCTCACCAAGTTTAAAACCAGCACTTAAATCACTTTCATCTGTCAAACTCAAATTGCTGTTAACGCATAACCCTGAGTTGCTCGACACAACTTCGTAGGCTCCCAATTTTGACTTTAAAAGCGGTATAAATCGTGTTTTATTACTCGGCTCAGAAAAAGCATTTGCACTTGTAAAAGCGACAGTTAATAAAGCGAGTGTTAAATATTTCATTTCGTGGGTGTATCCTCG
>NZ_JBEOPC010000121.1:0-428 GCF_040309765.1 Psychrobacter sp. TB20-MNA-CIBAN-0197 | reverse complement strand
GCCCTGCACACGCCGTTGCAGGAAGGTCCGTGGCGCACGCTGCTGCTGGTGTTCTTTGCCTCGGCGATCGTGATGCCGCACATGTATCACATGACCTTTACGGAAAACCTCAATCCGCGCTCGCTGGTCAGCGCCAGTTGGGGCCTGCCGTTGTTTCTGCTGTTGATGAGTCTCGCCGTACCGCTGATTCTCTGGGCCGGGCTGAAACTCGGCGCCACCACCGACCCGGAATATTTCACCCTCGGCATCGGCATCGCCGCCAACAGCAAACCGCTGGCCTTGCTCGCCTATGTCGGTGGCCTGTCCGCCGCCAGTGGCCTGATCATCGTCACCACCCTGGCCTTGTCGGGCATGGCGCTGAACCATCTGGTGCTGCCGCTTTATCAACCGCCGGCCGAAGGCAACATCTACCGCTGGCTGAAATGGAC
>NZ_JBEOPC010000120.1:0-430 GCF_040309765.1 Psychrobacter sp. TB20-MNA-CIBAN-0197 | reverse complement strand
GTACAACCCCGACATTCTATTTTTTGCAAGCTATGCCCAAGGTTTTAAGTCAGGCACGTTTAACCCGCGTGCTACCGTAGCAGAGCCCGCAGCAAAGCCTGAAATTGTAGACTCGTTTGAAATAGGAATGAAAAGCGAATGGAACGACAATCTTCGTGCAAACATTACGCTATTTACTTTAGATCATAAAGACCGTCAGTATATTTCCGTACTACCGGGCGATGATGCATCTGATTTAAATCAACGACTAGGTAATATTGGCGAGTCAACATCAGACGGTATTGAAGTAGAACTTACCTACATTGCTACTGAATCACTCACTTTTGACGTCTCTTTAGGTTATATAGACAGCACCTTCGATAATGTTATTGATACCAACCCCGAGACCGGTGAAATATTTGATAAATCAGACCGCTTTACTGTATCGAAC
>NZ_JBEOPC010000119.1:0-431 GCF_040309765.1 Psychrobacter sp. TB20-MNA-CIBAN-0197 | reverse complement strand
AGTCTGCTATCAGGTCGTTAAGGTCTGGTAATCGCATTTGCTTACCTCTTATCTTGTGCAATTTAGTTTATCAAGGGTTGATTGCCATACCTCAACACTAAGTCGGTCATGCTCATTTACCAACCTATCAAACGTCTTTGAGTGCATGTAGCGAGGCTTTGCACCAATGCCATGAATAACGCCTTGCTGCCAACCTAAACGCGCTCTAATCGCTGCTATTCGACTGAATACACGGTCAATCGGTTGCTGTAACTGGCTGCCATAATTAGCCCCGATGCAATGACGGCAAACATACAAGCCAGCGCAATATAAGGTCGATGTTCTATGACGGCATTTAGGGCATAGCCACCAGTAACGATAACCGCCATAGTTGCATGACGTTTTTGTTAGCTGAATAGAGTATTGATAGGGTTTGCTGCGATGGTTATAAC
>NZ_JBEOPC010000118.1:0-432 GCF_040309765.1 Psychrobacter sp. TB20-MNA-CIBAN-0197 | reverse complement strand
ATTAAGTGCAGAAGTTAGTGACAGAAAAATCACATTCTCTTTAGCCTTAAACACTGATTAGTTTATTTAGCCCTACATAGAAATAAAGGCTGGGGAATGCAATTATGTGATGAGGCTCCTAAATACTTAATTGTACTGGTAGCTATCAAACAATCAACTCCGTTTCTGCGGCTTAGCAGGATGTTGTTATCACTATACATTTTACAGATCCGCCCTCCGGCTCTAACTCGTTTTTGTCCAAAAACGAGTTTACCCGACCGACCGCTTATCGCTCAAAGCCGACCTATAGGGTATTTGCGTTAACTCATAAAGGGGCAGAAACGAGTTGATCATGAATGACTGCTCATGGCACTTTTACGAAGTTCGGTTTGAGTGAAAACCAAGTATTAGGATAGGCTGAAATTCAGCTCTACAATCGTAAATACTGAAATT
>NZ_JBEOPC010000117.1:0-433 GCF_040309765.1 Psychrobacter sp. TB20-MNA-CIBAN-0197 | reverse complement strand
GAATAATACTAAAAGGGCATACTCAAGTAATGTCATACCGTTTGAGCTTAAAATCTCAAACATAATAGATATGCCGTAGCCAGATGTGCCAAGTGCCGCAATGGCAAATAGCCATACTCTTAGTGTTTTGAATGGCATTGGAGTGCCCCTACCTTTATTACTTGATGTCATTTGGGTACCAAACATAGCTCCATACCTCGCTAATTTCTTTATCATGCAGCTTTAACGATAAGCGCATGTCTACAGGTTTACCGTTTTGTGGAGCTATTTTAAAAGCAACTCGCCAGCCTAATGAATCAGGTAATTTTTGCACAGTTACATCTCTAACCTCACCCGTTGTTAATTGGATGTCGGCATTTAAATTTAACTTTTCTGAAAGCTTATTTATATCAGGCCCAGCAAAATCAACCGTAAATTGGCGATGGCTTTTAGG
>NZ_JBEOPC010000116.1:0-437 GCF_040309765.1 Psychrobacter sp. TB20-MNA-CIBAN-0197 | reverse complement strand
ACCTATTTCAGAGCAATCATTGCAAAAGGTGCTTAAGCAAGTCGGGCGCTTAAATAAAGTACATATTCAAAAACAACAAAATGTAAAAATCTCTTATCAGCTAGCTGGTACTCTACGCAGTGTTGATATAAATGATGTTTTGTATTTTAGTGCCGAAGAAAAGTATACCAAAATGATATTCTGTGGTGGAGAAGCTTTACTTGAACAAAGTCTAAAACAATTAGAGTTACAATTTCCTACACATATTTTGCGAATTCATCGCAATACATTGGTTAATAAACAAAAAGTAATTGCTTTGCATTCAAAAGCGAATGGCAATCATATGATTGAGCTACAAGGGTGCAGTGAGTTATTGCCAGTGAGCCGCCGTGAGCTTAAATTAGTAAAAAATTCGCTTTAGGCTTACCTTGCAATTAACCTCCCCTTGATTTAAATAC
>NZ_JBEOPC010000115.1:0-437 GCF_040309765.1 Psychrobacter sp. TB20-MNA-CIBAN-0197 | reverse complement strand
GCCATCGGCCGGGTCCACGCGCTGACCTGATCCAGCGCCACCAGCGTGCCGGTGCGCCCCGCCTCATAGCCGTGCAGATCAGTCAGATCGAGCGCCAGTTCGGCGAAAGCAACACCGTCCAGATATTCGCCATAACGGTCGGCGATCATCACGCCGTACCAGGCGAAACCGTAGCCGCTGCTCGGCGTGGTGCCATGGAGCAAAGTCAGTTCGACCATCTTCGCCAGGTGCAAAAAAGCAATGTCGTCCTGCACGAAGAACGAGGCGATCAGCGTGCTCAGCAGCTCCATGGCCACTTCGATTCGCGGCTCGTTGGCTTTGGGCAACGCCGTCAACTCAGCGATCCGTCGCGCACCGACCAATTGCCGAACCCGTTCGAACGCTTCGCCCAGTTGCGCCTTCGAGGGTTGTCGCTGCAGGTCAATGTCGAGCAACGC
>NZ_JBEOPC010000114.1:0-439 GCF_040309765.1 Psychrobacter sp. TB20-MNA-CIBAN-0197 | reverse complement strand
GCGTAATTGCGGCCAATGCACACGACTTTCCCGATCGGGAAGTGAATGCGCGTGCCGTCGACGTACTGGTGCTGATAGCTCATTTACCGACTCCTGCCTTTATTGATTCAACAGAGATTACCGATCAAACCGGGAAAATCTTGCCCGGGTTCATGATGCCGTTCGGGTCGAACACTGCCTTGACCGCTTTCATGTACTCGATCTCGGCCGGCGAGCGGCTGTAGGTCAGGTAATCACGCTTGGTCATACCTACGCCGTGCTCGGCCGAGATCGAGCCGTTGTACTTCTAGACGGTTTCGAACACCCACTTGTTGACGGAGGCGCACTTGGCAAAGAACTCGTCCTTGCTCAGATTTTCCGGCTTGAGGATGTTCAGGTGCAGATTGCCGTCGCCGATGTGGCCGAACCAGACGATTTCGAAATCCGGGTAGTGCTCGCC
>NZ_JBEOPC010000113.1:0-439 GCF_040309765.1 Psychrobacter sp. TB20-MNA-CIBAN-0197 | reverse complement strand
GGGCTAGGGTGAGGGTTTTTTCAGAATTTGTGTTCGACTCGGTTTCCCAGGTCGGCGTATCTGCACCAAGCACCTCGGTCAGTTCCCTCTCCCTCTGGGAGTGTATGTACCGGGGACATGGTGGCCACATGTTCGGAGACATGGTGGACGGTTTTAGATCTTCTTACCTGCCGTCACGATCTGCAAGTTCAAGTCGATTCGAGCGACACGATGTCTACTCCAGTAGACATCGTGGATACCGTCCTCCGTCGTCTCCCTGATCGCTATGCACCTGCCATAAAAAGCCTTTCCGATCTTGTATTCCCGATTCCTCCAGAAGATTTCGCCTCCCATCTGTACCTTCCTGACCACATCTGCGTCGTTGTACTCCGGCTCCGCCGGTTGCTCCTGATATTCCCGTGGGCTGCCACTGTAACGAGTCGCCGGCACCGCCATGCCC
>NZ_JBEOPC010000112.1:0-440 GCF_040309765.1 Psychrobacter sp. TB20-MNA-CIBAN-0197 | reverse complement strand
CTTTACAATCAAGTAATTCTTTCAACCAAATAGGCTGTTGCTTATGTATGCCAATATCCATCAAGCTCCCCGTTATATTACGTACCATGTGATGTAAGAACGCATTCGCCTTAATATCAATAATAACGTAACACCCTTGGCGCTGTACCGATAAGTGATGAATAGTACGAGTTGGTGTATTCGCTTGACAATGGATCGCTCGAAAAGATGTAAAATCGTGTGTCCCGATCAAATACTGACAGGCTTCCTGCATTTTAACTTCATCTAATGGGTGATGAAAATGCGTAACCCCTTCGCTTAACACTGCTCCTCGAAAAGGAGAGTTATAAATAATATAGCGGTATCGGCGAGCGGTTGCACTAAAACGAGCATGAAAATCGACAGCAACTGGTTGTGCAAAGCGAATAGCAATATCTTTAGGCAATAAGGTATTCATACCC
>NZ_JBEOPC010000111.1:0-452 GCF_040309765.1 Psychrobacter sp. TB20-MNA-CIBAN-0197 | reverse complement strand
CCCCATCCGCATTCCACGCTCGCGGTGCAGATGGCGCTGGGCCAGGAGCGCTTGCAGATATTCAGCTCCAATGCGGATTTTCAAGCCATCTTGCAACAGCACGGGTTACCCGCCGACAGTCAATTGCTGGTGACCGAGTCCGGCCATGTCGGCACGGCCAGCGCCAAAGGCTGGGTCAACCTGACGACTGAGGTGGAAAAACATTCCGATCTGAAACTTCATCGCGACCAGCTTAAAGCTCAGGCAGGCGAAGCCGGCGGCGCCCTGCGCTCGAGCGGTAAAGTCACCCTCGGGCAGATGTTGCGTTTCTACGAGCTACCGTTGCCAAAAACTGTCGAGCAAGCCCTCTCCCTGGCGAAATGGGACAAGATCAATCTGCACATGCGTCCCGGGCACATGAATCAGTGGTATCTGCTGGGTCAACCCTGGACGAAGACCGAGCGGTTCACCGC
>NZ_JBEOPC010000110.1:0-454 GCF_040309765.1 Psychrobacter sp. TB20-MNA-CIBAN-0197 | reverse complement strand
GAATAGCGCTATGAATCCAACCACGGCGGTTGCCGCAATGACAAAGAAGAACGCTTGGTAGGAGACGAGGCTGAGTACGGTCAGATAAACCACTGAGCCGACATTGCCATATGCCCCTGTCATGCCCGCGAATTGTCCGGTCATACTGCGCTTGATCAGCGGAATGACCGCAAAGACTGCGCCCTCGCCGGCTTGTACAAAGAACGAGCAAAACATGGTGATGAGTAGCGCCAGTGCAATCGGCCACGTCGAGTCGACAATACCCATCAGTACATAGCCGACTGCTAGTCCTGCGGTCAAAATCAGTAGGGTAATCTTGCGCCCAAACTTATCACTTAGCCAGCCACCGCCCGGACGCGACATCAGATTCATAAAGGCGTAACTTGAGGCGAGCACCCCTGCCATGACAATCGATAGATTAAAGGTCTCTTGATAAAACAGCGGCAACATAGAC
>NZ_JBEOPC010000109.1:0-456 GCF_040309765.1 Psychrobacter sp. TB20-MNA-CIBAN-0197 | reverse complement strand
ATCGGGTGTTACAAATAAAACGTCTGATATATTACTTGAAAGCGCATTTTTTAACCCTGTAGCAATAGCTGGGCAAGCACGTAGCTACGGTTTACACACAGATGCATCGCATCGTTATGAGCGTGGTGTTGATTTTGCGCTACAGCATGATGCAATAGAGCGTGCAACAGCGTTACTACTTGAAATAGTAGGCGGTGAAGCAGGCCCAGTGGTTGAAGCCGTTGCCGCAGATAAACTACCTAAAGTGACTGAGGTTCGTTTACGTCGTAGCCTTTTAGCCCGTTTTATTGGCAACCATATTGAATATGAGAAAGTGACTGATATTTTAACTCGCTTAGGTTTTAACGTAAAAGTTGAAAACGACAGCTGGAGTGCAGATGTACCTAGTTACCGTTTTGATGTGCGTATTGAAGAAGATTTAATTGAAGAAGTGGCGCGTGTTTACGGTTACAACAG
>NZ_JBEOPC010000108.1:0-456 GCF_040309765.1 Psychrobacter sp. TB20-MNA-CIBAN-0197 | reverse complement strand
CTTTATAAACCTCCCATGTGGTTTTATCAATACCTGCATCGTGAGTAGAGGTAATGCCTAAACTTAATAAATGTTTACCTGCTGCATCAAGTGAGTCACTTATATCTTGTTTTGAAGGGGCTGGCATATGCTGGGTAATTAGCGATTCTGCTTTGTCTACAAAAATACCCGTAGGATTGCCAAATTCGTCTTTAATTATCTCACCGCCTTCAGGTGCTTTTGTTTGGGCGGTAATACCTGCAAGTTCGAGCGCTTTTGAATTAACCCAAATGGCGTGGCTATCAACTCGAGAAAGCACCACAGGTCGATCGTTAACTACTTTGTCTAAATCTTTAGCAGTAGGAAAGCGTGTATCAGCCCAAAGCTCTTGGTTCCAACCTCGCCCTATAATCCAACCTTGTTTGTTATCGGCAAATACTTTTAGTTTATTCGTTGCTTCATCAACCGATTCTGCAC
>NZ_JBEOPC010000107.1:0-463 GCF_040309765.1 Psychrobacter sp. TB20-MNA-CIBAN-0197 | reverse complement strand
TGAAAAAACCGCCCCAAACGGCGGTTTTTTATTCACAGCAAACCACAACTTACAACTTCGGCCCAGCCGCCTTGATCGCGTCGCTCACTTCGAACTTCTTGAAGTTCTCGATGAACAGACCGGCCAATGCTTTGGCGGCCTCGTCGTACGCAGCCTTGTCAGCCCAGGTGTTGCGTGGGTTGAGCAGGTTAGTGTCGACGCCCGGGACGGCCAGAGGCACGTCGAGGTTGATGGTGTCGAGGTGTTCGGTGGCTGCACCGATCAGCGCGCCGCTCTGGATCGCGGCGATCACCGCGCGGGTGGTCGGGATGTTGAAGCGTTGGCCGACGCCGTAGCCGCCGCCGGTCCAGCCGGTGTTGACCAGGTAGACCTTGGAGCCGAAACCGCGGATGCGCTTGATCAGCAGTTCGGCGTATTCGCCAGCCGGACGCGGGAAGAACGGTGCGCCGAAGCAGGTGGAGAA
>NZ_JBEOPC010000106.1:0-465 GCF_040309765.1 Psychrobacter sp. TB20-MNA-CIBAN-0197 | reverse complement strand
CTATGATCTTAGAATGAAGCTGTTTGCTGGTATCATTAATTCCGAGCTTAAATTATGACTTTTGCAAGAGGTCTAATCAATTCATCATAGAGATTGCTACTACAATAACCAATTAATGGCTCTATAAGCTTCCAACCTTCTTGAGTCTTTAGAGCCAGTATAGGTTCTACAAATCTATGATAGGTTTCACTAAAAGGTAACTTACTACAGATCATGCTTATGATATTACCTAAAGCGTCCATGAAGTCATAAAAGCTGCCTCGATTGCCTTTAAAATCATATTCTTCAGCCCAAGAAGGCTCAGTTAGTTCAATAGCCCAATTAATTAAACTCTCTATAAAACCTAGAAGTTCTTCTTTGAAGTCTGTCTGTAGTAAATCTTCAATAGGTATAGTCTAATCCAAATAAAACCGATACAATATTTATAACAATCTTAATTAATGAAATAAACAATGACTTATTCAA
>NZ_JBEOPC010000105.1:0-466 GCF_040309765.1 Psychrobacter sp. TB20-MNA-CIBAN-0197 | reverse complement strand
GCTGCATCTTTTTCGAAGTATTTCTTATATTCTGACCACGTCGTCGCCGCAATAGTCCTAAGCTCACCACGTGCTAGCGCAGGCTTGAGTAAATTAGCCGCATCGTTTTGACCCGCTTGCCCACCAGCACCGATCAAAGTATGCGCTTCATCAATGAATAATATAATAGGCTGTAGCGAGGCTTGTACTTCTTCAATGACTTGCTTAAGACGGTTCTCAAACTCCCCTTTGACGCTTGCCCCTGCTTGCAATAGCCCCATATCGAGACTGCGTATCGTCACGTCTTTGAGCTGGTCAGGTACTTGACCTACAACTATCTTTTGCGCCAGTCCCTCAACCACTGCAGTTTTACCGACACCTGCCTCTCCAGTCAAAATAGGATTGTTCTGACGACGACGAATCAAAATATCGATCAGTTGATGAATCTCAAATTCACGCCCTATCACTGGATCTATTTGCTCTGCAC
>NZ_JBEOPC010000104.1:0-468 GCF_040309765.1 Psychrobacter sp. TB20-MNA-CIBAN-0197 | reverse complement strand
GCTAAATTAGTGACCGCAGTTTCAACAAAGCCACTTCCTTGGGCACACGCTAATCCTTCAGAGAGCGGACCGGCATAAACAAACTCACCGTTTTTATTAATAATAACGGCGGCAGGCGTTGCCGGAATAACGTGTTTAAGCTTTGGTGTTAATTCAACTTGTACAACCTTCATAGCTTTTATGGCAGCAAAAGAGCTTAACGATGAAATATGCGACTTAGCCTGTATGGTGCACCCGCAATTTTTTTCAGTTATAAGCACTAACGACGCTTCATTAGTGTCAACCCAGTCCAATTGCTTTTTAAAGTTATTAAACCAGTGCTTTTGCAATAAAACTTTTGAGCTATCAAACGGTTTAAGTTGCTCTAACTGAAAATAAACTAACCCTGCAACAACACAAACAAGCCATATAGCTATAAGCGAAAATACAAAAGAGTTAGATTTATTTAAACTTGGCAATGCTTTGCTC
>NZ_JBEOPC010000103.1:0-472 GCF_040309765.1 Psychrobacter sp. TB20-MNA-CIBAN-0197 | reverse complement strand
CCCTGATAGCTGAAGCCTTCGCTCTTGAGCATGGCCAACGCCGGTTCGGTGTCCGGGTGCACCTGGCCGATGACGTTGCGCGCGTCCGGCGAGAGGAAGCAGGTGTACAGCGGGAATTTCGGCATCAGTTCGGCGATGAACGCCTTGTTGCCGACGCCGGTCAGGTAATCGGCCTGGCTGAATTCCATCTTGAAGAAATGGCGGCCGAGGCTTTCCCAGAACGGCGAGCGCCCGGCGTCATCGGACACGCCACGCATTTCGGCGATGATCTTGTTACCGAACAGCTCCGGGAACTCAGCGATGAACAGCATGCGCGCCTTGGACAGCATCCGGCCGTTCAGGCCGTTGCGGTAATCGGCGTGCAGGAACAGCGAGCACAGCTCGGAATTGCCGGTCAGGTCGTTGGCCAGAAACAGCGTCGGGATTTCGCGGTAGATGTTCAGCTCTTGCGAAGCGCTGACCGTCAGACCGA
>NZ_JBEOPC010000102.1:0-472 GCF_040309765.1 Psychrobacter sp. TB20-MNA-CIBAN-0197 | reverse complement strand
AGGTGTGATTGATAAAAGCGATGATGCCCACACTGACAGCCGCATTAACCAAATTAAGAAAAATAACTTTAAGAAAGGGCAGACGATAGTGTGCCCAAATCATGTGGTATAAAGAAACGGTGGTGCGAGAGGACATAGTGGCTCAATAATAGAATATTTTTTTGCGTATTTTTGATAGCTTGGATTCAACATTGAAGTGCAACGCACCCGAAGCTAGATTTTACCTCAAGAGGTGTTCTAAACCCTAGCACCTTTCTAGGTCGATTATTTAAACTGTCTTCAATCGACTGAACTAAGTGCATGCATAGGTTATCCAGACGCATTGACTTCGGTAGAAACTGACGAATTAACCCATTGGTATTCTCATTCGTTCCACGCTCCCAAGAATGATAAGGCTGAGCAAAGTAAATATCAGCCTTCAACGCTGTTGCCATCGTTTCATGGTCAGCAAACTCTTTACCGTTATCAAAGG
>NZ_JBEOPC010000101.1:0-473 GCF_040309765.1 Psychrobacter sp. TB20-MNA-CIBAN-0197 | reverse complement strand
GCGCGGCAGGCGCACCAGCCGGTGGTGCTCGGCGCGGTGGCGCAGCAGTTGTATCAGGCGATGAGCCAGCGCGGTGATGGCGGGAAAGACTTCTCGGCGATCATAAACAGCTATCGCAAGCCGCAGTAATCGCGATCAGCCCTTGTGGTGAGGGGATTTATCCCCGTTGGGTCGCGGAGCGGCCCCATGGTGTGTACAGCGTGGTGAGATTTGGGGCTGCTTCGCAGTCCAACGGGGATAAATCCCCTCGCCACAATTGATCTCCAATAGCCCTCGGAATCTTCTTCAACTCAGATGAATTCTCCATCGTCGCCATGTGGTCGTTTGCCGCACTTTCGCCTCTGAACCCCGCGCCTTGGTTATACTCCGTGCGATCCGCCTGGAGCGCTCATCAGGAGAGCTCATGCTCGCCCCCGTACAACTGACTTCCGCCACTCGCCAGAACCTCTGGCGGCTGACTTTCATCCGCACCC
>NZ_JBEOPC010000100.1:0-478 GCF_040309765.1 Psychrobacter sp. TB20-MNA-CIBAN-0197 | reverse complement strand
ATCCAGAACCTGTTGCGCAATGCCATGCGCTATTGCGAAAAGCGCATTCAGATTGGCGTGCAGGTCATTGGGGGCGGTTGTGAGATATGGGTTGACGACGATGGCATCGGCATTCCCGACGACGAGCGCGAGCGGATCTTTGAACCGTTCTATCGGCTCGACCGCAGCCGTGATCGCGCGACCGGCGGATTCGGCCTCGGTTTGGCGATCAGCCGCCGCGCGCTCGAAGCGCAGGGCGGCACACTAACCGTTGAGAGTTCGCCGCTGGGTGGGGCGCGATTCAGGCTGTGGTTGCCGGCCATGGCCTGAACCGGATGACGAATATCAGGGCTGCGTTGTGGCGCTGGTCTGCAACACGCATTGCTGGGTTTTACTGTCCCAGACCTGGCCTTTCGGGCATTCGGGTTTCTTGACGGCGTCGCTTTCATCGACAGCAAAAACAGCAGGGCTGGACAGGGCGGCGACCAGCAGCGGGACG
>NZ_JBEOPC010000099.1:0-478 GCF_040309765.1 Psychrobacter sp. TB20-MNA-CIBAN-0197 | reverse complement strand
GGTGGAAGCGGAAGTCATGGGTTTTTCCGGCAGCAAAGTCTTTCTGATGCCGGTCGGCAGCGTCGCCGGGATTGCCCCGGGCGCCCGCGTGGTGCCCCTGGCCGATACCGGTCGTTTACCGATGGGCATGAGCATGCTCGGCCGTGTCCTCGACGGCGCCGGTCGCGCGCTGGACGGCAAGGGCGGCATGAAGGCCGAAGACTGGGTGCCGATGGATGGCCCGACAATCAACCCGCTCAACCGTGATCCGATCAGCGTACCGCTGGACGTCGGCATCCGTTGCATCAACGGTTTGCTGACGGTCGGCCGTGGCCAGCGTCTGGGTCTGTTCGCCGGTACCGGTGTCGGTAAATCGGTGCTGTTGGGCATGATGACCCGCTTCACCGAGGCCGACATCATCGTCGTCGGCCTGATCGGTGAGCGTGGTCGCGAAGTTAAAGAATTCATCGAACACATTCTCGGTGAAGAAGGCCTTAAA
>NZ_JBEOPC010000098.1:0-483 GCF_040309765.1 Psychrobacter sp. TB20-MNA-CIBAN-0197 | reverse complement strand
CTATCCGATTTATATTTAACGGATAGTTTTGGCTACTTTACCAATACTCAAACCCTGAATTAAAATAGAAAACACCACAACCGCATAAGTAAGAGCCAACAAAATATCGCGCTCGTTCCCATCAGGTAATTGCAATACCAGTGCAACCGAAATACCACCACGCAAGCCACCCCAGGTTAAAACTTTCCACGCACCAGATGGCAACTCTAATTGCTTATTAAATGTAGTGGTTGTTATACCCACAACAATTAAACGTGCCATTAACGCTATTAAAATTGTTAAGCCACCAGCAATAAACAAATTACTCGAAAATGCAATCATGACGACTTCAAGCCCTATGAGTACAAATAAAATGGCATTTAAAATTTCGTCAATCAGCTCCCAAAATAAATCAACGTAATGGCGTGTTTTGTCGCTCATAGCCATACTGCGACCATGATTACCAACCCTTAACCACATCAGTACCATTGCAAGTGGGCCCGA
>NZ_JBEOPC010000097.1:0-487 GCF_040309765.1 Psychrobacter sp. TB20-MNA-CIBAN-0197 | reverse complement strand
GGTTTAAAGATGCAAAAATAGCGCCGTGGCTACGCGCCAGTGTGCCACTTATTTTTTATAATGATGAATTAGTTCAAGTGGTTGGTTGTTTTATAAGCGCTAAGCATGTTGATGAAAAAGGTATTTTTTGGGAGTGTAAATAAATGAGTAAACAGCCGCATGTTGGCTTATCGTTAGTAAAAAAAGCGCCAATGGGTATGCTAATAACAGCGCTTATTGCTGTTATCGCTAATGTTTTACTTGAGTTAAATATAGTTACGTTAGGTTATGCAGTCGCTGGTGGGATTGCATCTGCAGTACTTTTATTAGCTTATTGGTTAGGTAAAGGTGGATTGTTTTTTATTTTAGGCGTGAGTCTGCCACTGCTTTTAGTATTATTTACACCGCTTGCGACTATTACTGCATTACTTAATTTAATTAGCGGGTTCTTTTTTGGTTTTTGTGCTGCGTTGTTTATTTATAAATTGGTATGTGCAAAGCCTAGCGG
>NZ_JBEOPC010000096.1:0-490 GCF_040309765.1 Psychrobacter sp. TB20-MNA-CIBAN-0197 | reverse complement strand
GCTTTGAGGCCTTTTCGCGCACCACTTCTAAGTGTGCCTAGTAACGTAAACACTTTGGTATCAAATGAAGTATAAGCACCTTGTGCAAAATAAATCGCATCTTTTTCATTTAGTATATCGAGTAGCTTATCGTTTAATTCACTTAGTGGGTAAGCTTCATCAAACAAGTAGTCACTTTTAGCTTTATCAAAGCCAACTCTGCGGCCATGCCAAATTTCTGCAAGCTTGTCTTTATCTAGGCAAAATAAAGTACTGGGTGCATCGCTGTTGTTACATAGTACAAGTACAGCGTCGGGTTCGTTAAAGCCTGTTAAATAGAAAAAGTCGCTATCTTGTCTAAATGCATATTCGGTATCGCGGCTACGCGTCACTTCGCTTGCAGCGGGAATAATAGCAACGCTATTTTTATCCATTTGCGCAAGTAAACGCTCACGGCGTGCTTTAAATTCTGACTTTTGTACTTCAACCATTATTAACCAACCCGTTTAAC
>NZ_JBEOPC010000095.1:0-493 GCF_040309765.1 Psychrobacter sp. TB20-MNA-CIBAN-0197 | reverse complement strand
GGTATCACCTTACAAGACGTCAACTATGCCGAAGAGCTTGGTTATCGTATCAAACACTTAGGCTTTGCGGTGCGCCGTGATAGCGGAGGCAGCAATGGCGACGATGCAGGTATTGAGCTACGCGTTCACCCCACACTGATTCCTCAAGATGCGCTACTAGCAAATGTGAATGGCGTAAAAAATGCGGTGTTGGTCAATTCGCACCCGCTTGGGCAGACGCTATATTGTGGTGATGGCGCTGGCGCTGGTGCTACGGCGTCTGCAGTAATGGCAGATGTGATGGACTTGGTTCGGGTATTGGGCAGCAAGGACAACGACGATCAAAGCAACAGTAATCAAAACAACCACGGCCACCATGTGCCGCACTTAGCTTTTATTCCTGAACAACTATCAGATACGCCTATCTTGCGTGCTGAGCAGATGATCACGGGCTATTATTTACGCGTTCATGCTTTTGACAATCCTGGCGTATTGGCTGATATCACTCGTATAC
>NZ_JBEOPC010000094.1:0-497 GCF_040309765.1 Psychrobacter sp. TB20-MNA-CIBAN-0197 | reverse complement strand
CCTTTAGCATTAAGGGCTTCACTCAAACGGCTCGTGTCAGAACGCGTTGCTGTGAAGATAATACATTGACCAACATCATCTTGGTTTAAAAAATGCTCTAATAACGCTTCTTTATGATCAAGGTGATCGGCAAGGTATAACGTTTGTTTAATATCACTATGTTGCTCATTTGCTGCACTTAGCGTAATTTGCTTTGGTTTTTTTAATAGGTTACGTGATATTGCATCTACTTGTGCATGGTCAAGTGTTGCAGAAAAAAATAACGTTTGGCGTAATCGGTGATTAGCTTGCTCGTTAATCATTTTTAACTGCTCGGTAAAGCCTAAATCTAAAATACGATCGGCTTCATCAAAAATAAGCAGTTCTAGTCCACTCAATTGCAATGAGCGTTTTGTTATGTGATCAGCTAAACGCCCAGGTGTAGCAACTACGAATTGTGGGTCGTTTCTAAGAGCTTTTATTTGGTCATTAAAGTTTTCGCCGCCAAGTATTTTAAC
>NZ_JBEOPC010000093.1:0-499 GCF_040309765.1 Psychrobacter sp. TB20-MNA-CIBAN-0197 | reverse complement strand
GGCGTGAGTGATTACGCCGGCATGGATCGCATGGGCATCCTAACCGGCTCGATCCTCGCGGCGGTGATTGGTTATGCGGTGACGGCGGCGGCGAGTCGCAGGGGCACGATACAAACTTCCTGAGGTTTATTGCGGCCAATGCCGTAGCCCCTCCCCAAACGAGGGGCTTGGCTCTAAGCCTTGCAAATGTGCTATATCTTGCGCATCAAACAGCCATCTACTCAGCACAGCTTGGAGTCATTCATGTCGCGCAAAGCCGAAAAACGCCCAATGACTGACGATCAGATTGCCGTTCAGGAGTCGCGAATTCCTTACATCGCTCTAAAGGCCTTCAGCAACGCCTACAAAATGGCACTTGCAAACGGCGCAGCGGTGCTTGTCGCTAAAGATGGTCAACTGCTTGAAGTGACCGAGAAGACTTCCATCGTTTTGCGGTCGATTGGCGCCTACGGCAATCTGAAAAGCGGAACGCGTCTGCACATCAATAAATCTTCAAAAC
>NZ_JBEOPC010000092.1:0-502 GCF_040309765.1 Psychrobacter sp. TB20-MNA-CIBAN-0197 | reverse complement strand
ATCTATATTTGCAACCATAGCACCTAAACGCAGTGCGACACCCACTTGGTTAAACGCATGACTAGGGACGAACTCTTCCCCATGACCTGGATAAAATAATACAAGTTTGCCATCTAATTTAGGTTTTGTATGGTGATAACGTAAGTCAGGCGCAATACCAATATCAGCAAAGCTAGCTAAGTTATAAATGAGCTCACCTTCTTTCTTATTTATCGCTTTCGGTGTTGGTAAGCCTGTTTGCAACCAAAATTCAGATACATCTGTTACCCCATCATTTTCTAAAATGATGGCCTTAGCCCACGCTTTAAACTTTTCGATTAATGGTGACGGTTGACTGCTAGCAATGACACGAGGCAACAGCATTAATGCAGCTAAATCATCTTTGCTTGTATTAGTCTTAGCTAAATAACGGCTATAGCTAGCTAGTTCCTCAGTGACCATATCTGCTATTGGAATAAGCTTTTTTATAGGTGCTTTTAATATGCTCGGGTCAGGCAAACCG
>NZ_JBEOPC010000091.1:0-503 GCF_040309765.1 Psychrobacter sp. TB20-MNA-CIBAN-0197 | reverse complement strand
AGCTAAATGTTCAGCGACTTGTTCGTTATGTTTGGCGCACAGAGTAAGTAGGTAAATAGCTTTGTGCTTATTTTGCTCATCTATTAACGCTGAAAAGCGTACCCCATTGAGTTTGAGTCTGCGCTTAAATGTAGCTGAGCTCATAGCAAAGTGCTTTGCGGTGCACTCTAAATTAGCACTTGGGTGAGAGTATAAGTATCTGCAGACGGCTTCAATAAAAGTCATGCTAACTACGCTTTTATTATGTAGCTGCGACTGCGCTTGCATAAATCGTAATTGACTCGCATGCGGGTTTTTAGCCCTTAACATGGTTTTATTTAATACCCAGCGAGTACATGGCTTATCAAAACTTACCTTTAGCCCTAAATTTTGCTCGTATTCTTGAATATGCCGAGGGCGTTTAAAAGCAAAGTCGAACTGACAATGCGGGTAACTTTCGCTCACTCGTTTAAGTAAACTATAAAATGCAGTGCTGTATATCTCTAGCACATAGTGGTAAAGGC
>NZ_JBEOPC010000090.1:0-506 GCF_040309765.1 Psychrobacter sp. TB20-MNA-CIBAN-0197 | reverse complement strand
GTGCTTGTCCTTGATCGCGTCCGCCAGGGCGTCGAGTTCGACCACGGTGCCGCGCGCGGCGTTGATCAGGATGCCGCCCTTCTTGATGGCGCGGATTTCCTTCTCGCCGATCATCCACTGGGTCGCCGCAGTTTCCGGGACGTGCAGGGTGACGATATCGGACATGCCCAGCAGCTCGTGCAGGTTGTTGACCTGCGTAGCGTTGCCCAGTGGCAGCTTGGTCACGGTGTCATAGAAGAACACTTGCATGCCCAGGCCTTCAGCCAGCACCGACAGCTGCGTGCCGATCGAGCCGTAGCCGACGATGCCCAGCTTCTTGCCACGGATCTCGAACGAGTTGGCGGCGGACTTGATCCAGCCGCCACGGTGGCAGGATGCATTCTTCTCAGGGATGCCGCGCAGCAGCAGGATCGCTTCGGCCAGTACCAGCTCGGCTACGGAACGGGTGTTGGAGTACGGCGCGTTGAACACGGCGATACCGCGCTCGCGGGCCGCGCTGAGGTCAA
>NZ_JBEOPC010000089.1:0-512 GCF_040309765.1 Psychrobacter sp. TB20-MNA-CIBAN-0197 | reverse complement strand
TATAGTTAAGTCTTTATAAAATCGATACAGCCCATATCATAAAACAGTTTAGGGAGATTATTCTCCATCCACCCTTGGCGCAGAAACTTAGCCTGTGCCCATTTTTTCTCAATAGGGTTCAGATCAGGGCTGTACGGCGGCAGCCAAAGAATACGATGGCCATGTCTGTTTAATAGTTTTTGAATGCGTTTGCTTTTATGAAACCGAGCGTTATCCATGACAATCACGCATTTAGTCTTGAGACTTGGAATTAAAGTGTGTTTGCACCAGTCGTAGAATATGGTGCCATTGATGTTCTGCTCAAAGTAATCAAGCGCAAAAAGCATTTTTTCATAGAGAGCTCCGATGACGTTGGTTCGCTTTTTTGCTTGCCAGTTGTAGCTATCGATACAGGGTGTACCAATCGGTGCATAGCCATGAGAACGAATGGTTTCAGCCTCAAAGCCGCTTTCATCCATATAGACAATGGGGTAGCCTTGCTGCGTAAAGCTATCAAGCTTATTCTGGAATAC
>NZ_JBEOPC010000088.1:0-539 GCF_040309765.1 Psychrobacter sp. TB20-MNA-CIBAN-0197 | reverse complement strand
CCTGTTTCACTTTTACGCAAAGTCTCTAAACTCACCGATAGTGACTGTAGTGGCATAATAAAATTGGACAGCTTCTAAGAGGTTATAATAACCCAAAGAAGGAAACTAGTATGACCAACAATCGCAATCAATATACCCGAGAATTCAAGCTTGAAGCCATCAGCTTAGTGACTGAGCATAAGCGTAAAATACCTGATGTAGCAAGCTCACTTGGCATTGGCAAATCCACCCTGCAGAAATGGCTGAGTCAGTATCGACAAGAAACGAATGGCCAAGCACCTAAAGTCGGCAACGCTTTAACGGATGAACAGCGCGAGCTACAAGAATTGCGTAAGCAGGTTAAGCGACTCACTATGGAGCGCGACATATTAAAAAAGGCTTCTGCTCTGCTGGCCTTGGACAGCCTGAACGGCTATCGCTGATAAGCAAGCTTGCAGAGCAAGACAAAAGCGTCAGTAAACGCCGACTATGTGACTTATTTGGCATCATTAAAAGCAGCTACTACTATGGCACACAGACTAAGCCTATCGATATTGAAC
>NZ_JBEOPC010000087.1:0-578 GCF_040309765.1 Psychrobacter sp. TB20-MNA-CIBAN-0197 | reverse complement strand
CTCTTTAGGGAAATCTAATCTTGAGGTGGGCTTCCCGCTTAGATGCTTTCAGCGGTTATCCCATCCGAACGTAGCTACCGGGCAATGCCATTGGCATGACAACCCGAACACCAGTGGTTCGTCCACTCTGGTCCTCTCGTACTAGGAGCAGATCCTCTCAAATTTCCAACGCCCACGGTAGATAGGGACCGAACTGTCTCACGACGTTCTAAACCCAGCTCGCGTACCTCTTTAAATGGCGAACAGCCATACCCTTAGGACCTGCTTCAGCCCTAGGATGAGATGAGCCGACATCGAGGTGCCAAACACCGCCGTCGATATGAACTCTTGGGCGGTATCAGCCTGTTATCCCCAGAGTACCTTTTATCCGTTGAGCGATGGCCCTTCCATACAGAACCACCGGATCACTAAGACCTACTTTCGTACCTGCTCGACTTGTGGGTCTCGCAGTTAAGCGCGCTTTTGCCTTTATACTCTTCGACCGATTTCCGACCGGTCTGAGCGCACCTTCGTACTCCTCCGTTACTCTTTAGGAGGAGACCGCCCCAGTCAAACTACCCACCATACATTGTCCTCGG
>NZ_JBEOPC010000086.1:0-586 GCF_040309765.1 Psychrobacter sp. TB20-MNA-CIBAN-0197 | reverse complement strand
GTGTATGAGGAGATTACAGGGGGGCAAGAAATCGAGCGGGCACCTGCTCTGTCAACCAGACGCCATTTTCGGCCTGATAGAACTTGAAGCCCTGTTCTTCCATCTGCTTCGCGGCAACCTTCAGAACGACTGGCGTTCCGTAGCGTTGACCCACGGCCGACGCGGTGGCGATCTCGTCGGACAGATGCACCTGATGGCGTTGTCCTGGAATCAAGCCTTGTTCGTGGATCGAGTCGAGAAAACGCGTCGCTGTTCCGTGGTAGAGCGTTTGCGGTGGCTGTTTCTGCTCGAATTGCAGGTCAACGCTTTTCGTCGAGTGGCCTTGAGCAGCGCGTATACAGTGGCCATCAGCGGAAATCGTAAAACGCTTCTTGTCACTGCTGGTCACGACGTTTTCAATCAGCTCACGACTTAAATGCCTGCCATCACGCGCCGCGCCGCTGATCAGTGCGTCGATATTTGCCCAGCCATCCGAATCCAGCGTAAGACCAATCGCCTGAGGCTCGTGACGCAACACGAAGCTGAGAAATTTGCTCGTCTCATCCAGTAGTTTTTTACTCATGAACTTCCCTTTCATTGCAATCAA
>NZ_JBEOPC010000085.1:0-643 GCF_040309765.1 Psychrobacter sp. TB20-MNA-CIBAN-0197 | reverse complement strand
CCTACTGCGGGCTCTCTACAATTTGTAGTCGGTGCGCTACGCAGTAGGATGTCGTAGTGCCCACAGCGGTGGAGAGCCACAGTGAAATGCTACACTATCTTTGTGTCGCGATATGAGTGTGTGTTAATTGCGTACATTTCACTTTTCTGCAGACGTAAAAAAGCCCGACTATTTCTAGTCGGGCTCTCTACAATTTGAAGCCTGGTAATGTCCTACTTTCACATAGCAAATGCTACACTATCATCGGCGCTGTTTCGTTTCACTACTGAGTTCGGCATGGGGTCAGGTGGGTCCAAAACGCTATTGTCACCAAGCAAATTAGGTGCAAAGAATCAATGACAAGCACGTAGTGCTACCATTTTCTTTGCGCAAGGTGCCTCAACTTTAACGCTACGCGCTAAGAGTCACCTCTTGAATTTGGAAAATATCTGATAATATTTTTTAAGTCTTTCTAAGTAATGTCTACTTTAGTTATATTAACTTCTGTCTAAACTGTCGCATAAAACGCGTTTGGCGTTGTATGGTTAAGCCTCACGGGTAATTAGTACAAGTTAGCTTAATGGCTCACACCACTTCCACATCTTGCCTATCAACGTTGTAGTCTTCAACGGCCCTTCAGAGACTTTAAAAGTCTAGTGAGAAC
>NZ_JBEOPC010000084.1:0-657 GCF_040309765.1 Psychrobacter sp. TB20-MNA-CIBAN-0197 | reverse complement strand
TGGTGATGGGCGGGGTGGTGCTGGTGATTGTGATGGCGGTGTTGTTGCCGATTATTGAGATCAACCAGTTGGTGCAGTAGCCAAATTTGATGTTGGCCGGGCCGGCCTCTTCGCGAGCAGGCTCGCTCCCACAGGGGATCGATCGTTCCCACGCTCCGCGTGGGAATGCAGCCCGGGACGCTCCGCGTCCCAAAAGATCGCAGCCTTCGGCAGCTCCTACACAATGAGCGCAAGCTCGAGTGCTTTTGATCTTGATTCACCGGCGACGTCGGAAGGCTGAGTGGAGGGACTGATCCGGCGTGGGAGCGCAGCGACCGTCTGGCGCAGCCAGACACAGCGGAAGGAGGTGCAGCGAAGCAAACCGTAGCCGCTGCGCCCGGATCAGTCCCGGAGCGAAGGAACCCGAGCCTGCGAGGGCCGAACGTAGGAGCAAGCGTTTTTTGCTTACTTTTTTAGGCGCTTGTAAAAAAGTAAGTCGCCGTAAGGCGAAACCGCCAGCAGCCGCTACCAAAGCAACGGATATTCACCCCATCCAAAAAGCCCGCGCAAGCGCCCCACCCACCCTCGAATAAACCTCCAGAACCCCAGGCACCACCGCCCCCAACCGCAACAAATCATGAGTCAACCCGGCACAAACCTCGACCTCGACCTCAACCC
>NZ_JBEOPC010000083.1:0-676 GCF_040309765.1 Psychrobacter sp. TB20-MNA-CIBAN-0197 | reverse complement strand
GCCTTATATGGTGCCACGCACTATGGCGAGCACTACATCTGCTTGTTTAGCAACACCATTTAAAATTAAAGGTGTTAACTATTCAATTAGCTCTGCGTGTGCAACATCTGCGCATTGTATTGGTAATGCCGTAGAGCAAATTCAGCTTGGCAAGCAAGACGTTGTGTTTGCTGGTGGTGGTGAAGAGCTACACTGGACATTGGCAATGGAATTTGACGCAATGGGCGCACTTTCTACTAAATACAATGAAACACCTGAAAAAGCATCTCGTACATATGATGCAAATCGCGATGGTTTTGTTATTTCTGGCGGCGGCGGTATTGTTGTAGTTGAAGAACTTGAACATGCACTTGCACGTGGCGCGCACATTTACGCTGAAATTGTTGGCTACGGTGCAACATCAGATGGCTACGACATGGTTGCTCCATCTGGCGAAGGTGCAGCACGTTGTATGCGCCAAGCTATGCAAGATGTAGATAGTATTGATTATCTAAATACGCACGGCACATCAACGCCTGTAGGCGATGTTAAAGAGTTAGGTGCGATACAAGAAGTGTTTGGTGGCAAATCACCAATGATCAGTGCAACTAAAGCAATGACGGGTCATGCCCTAGGTGCTGCAGGTGTTCACGAAGCTATCTTCTCATTATTAATGCTAGAGCACAGCTTTGTAGCA
>NZ_JBEOPC010000082.1:0-725 GCF_040309765.1 Psychrobacter sp. TB20-MNA-CIBAN-0197 | reverse complement strand
ATTTCCTCTTTTGTCATATTATTTTGACTGTCTAATTCTCTAATACGATTGTGTTTTGCTAGATTTGCTTTCTTACCAGTAGGTTTATATCCACTGTTTGCTAATCCCTGCTTGATACGTTCTCTACGCTTATCGTTATCAAGCTTTGCCATCGTTGCTAATAAGTCGATCAGCATATTGTTAATTACCCTAAGGATGTCGCCTGTCATACCCTCGCTAACCGTATGTGTAGTTGGTAGATCAGCCACCACCAATCGCAAACCTTTATCTTTGATGCGCTGCTTTAAGATAGCAAAATCATCCTGAGACAATCTACTCAATCTATCTACACTCTCAACAAGCAATATATCGCCTTGCTCAGCATCATTGAGTAACTTAGTGAGTGCTGGTCTATCTAACTTTGTACCACTGAAATGCTCTACGTACTCAACATGGTTATCATCATAGCTTTGGCTAAAGCTAATCAAGTCAGACAATGCTCTGGTCGCGTCTTGATCCTTAGTGCTGGCTCTCACATAAATACGAACAGTCATAACGCCACCTCTATTATTTAGACTTAATAATTAATGTTCATTGATAATAGCAAGATATTACTATCATTTAATAACATAAAAAAGTCTAATGATAGATAGGTTATCATTTAAAGGTTTTATGTTTTAGGTATAGGCTAATGATAGGAAAAAAGCACAGCAGCCAGTCTTATAATTCAAAAGTCTGTTATAGAT
>NZ_JBEOPC010000081.1:0-845 GCF_040309765.1 Psychrobacter sp. TB20-MNA-CIBAN-0197 | reverse complement strand
GTATAGGTGTATAGGTGTATAGGTGTATAGGTGTATAGGTGTATAGGTGTATAGGTGTATAGGTGTATAGGTGTATATATACCTACAATAAATTATTAAAAATCAACGCTATGGATGGATATTAACGCTCATTCAGCCGTGACTCAATCATCTCAGTGAGTAGCTTAGTGACGGTTGTGCGATTATCAAGGACGTATTGTTTAAGCTCAAAGTAGGTATCTTCATCAAGATTGAAATTGACTCGTGTGCTCTTTTTAGGCTTATCAGTGACGTCAGACAACTCAAGCGCGTCTTTTTTATCTTTACTTGGGCGGCCAGCTTTCATAACTCTACTTCCTTATCAAAAAACGTTTTAACCTCGTTGACCAGTTGCGTGATCTCAGTCACGGCACTGCTCTTAGCAGATTCTGTCTCAAATACCGTTTTGCCAACTGAAGCGCTATTTGGATAGCTGACCCGCTGCACGATTCTGGCATCAAGAACGGGCAGATTATAATCTTGTAGCACTGCGGCAACTTCTTTGCCGATGTTAGTGTTTTGGATCGCGCGAGAGACCACAAAGGCGGCTTTGAGCTTACCATCGGTCATCTCGATGCGCTGCTGCACCAAATCAACCAAATCACTGGTCGCCCATACATCATAGGGGCTTGGCTGTACGGGTATCAACACAAAGTCAGCGGCTTTTATGGCAGATAGTGCCAAATTGGTCGCTTGCGGTGAGCCATCAATTACGACGAACTCTTTATCGGAAACATTTTTTAAATCCTTATCAAGCGTTGGCCTATCAAGGCCGATAACAGGAACAGGATTGTCTTCATTAACAGCTCTCCAATCGCGAGCACTGC
>NZ_JBEOPC010000080.1:0-879 GCF_040309765.1 Psychrobacter sp. TB20-MNA-CIBAN-0197 | reverse complement strand
GTGAACCTTGTTTTATAGTCTTGATGATATACCAGCTCATTCTTTAATGTGCCCCAGAAGCTTTCTATCGGAGCGTTATCGAAACAGTTGCCTTTGCCGCTCATTGAGCCTATAAATTGATGCTGCTTAATGGTCTTGTGGTAGGCGTGACTGCAATACTGACTGCCTCTGTCTGAATGAACGATTAGCCCTTTGTTTGGACGTTTATTCCTGATGGCCATGTTCAATGCGCGACAGACCAAATCTGCGGTCATGCGTTTGTTGATCGCATAGCCGACCAGCTCTTTGGTATATAAGTCTTTGACTCCCGCTAAATACAACCAGCCCTCATGTGTCCAGATATAGGTAATATCGCTTACCCATGCTTGGTTAGGGCGACTGGTGTCAAACTTCTGATCGAGCACGTTTGGATAGACCAGCTTGTTGTGATTGGAGTCGGTGGTGACTTTAAAGCGCTTATGACTACGACATTTAATGCCGTGTTGCTCTTTGATGCTTCTTACCATATACAGGCTAATGTTATGGCCTTGCTCGCTTAGATGAGCATGCAGTCGATCTGCGCCATAACGTTCTTTCGTTTCATTGTGAGCCGCTTTAACCAGTAATTCAGACTGGTTGCGATGTATCTGTTGGTCGCTGAGATCACGACTTAGCCAGTCGTAATAGCTTGATGGCTTAACCCTTAACACACGGCACATAGTGGTGATGCGAAAGAGGAACTGGTTGTCTTTGATAAAGGCGTACCTGACTAACTGTTTCTCGCGAAGTACGCCGTCGCCTTTTTTAAGATCTCGCGCTCCTCTTCGGCAACTTTAAGCTGTCGCTTTAGGCGTTTTACCTCTTCAAGCGCACTCATAAGTTCAGGGTCATACTGCTTTG
>NZ_JBEOPC010000079.1:0-916 GCF_040309765.1 Psychrobacter sp. TB20-MNA-CIBAN-0197 | reverse complement strand
TAGACCTCTTGCAAAAGTAGCAGAGGGAATTAAAATAAGAAGAACATTCATCGTTGTCTAAGAACCATGCCAAACATAGATAAGCTACTCAAACAAAGTGACGCTGGTTTTAAACGCTACACTGGCATTCATAAAGCCACCTTTTATGACATGCTTGATGCCATGCAAGAGCATGAAGCATCTAAGACCAAATCAGGTAGACCAAGTGTGCTCAGTCTTAAGGAGCAGATACTACTAGCCCTGACTTATTGGCGTGAATACCGCACGCTTTATCATATCAGTATGGACTTTGGTATTCATGAGTCTTCTGCTAGCCGTATCATTCGTAAAGTAGAAGACACACTGATTGACTCTGGCAAGTTTGAATTACCTAAAAAGCTGCCTAGTCGTGTCGATGACGACATCAATTGGTCAGTCGTCATTGTTGATGCTACCGAAACCCCTATTGAGCGTCCAAAAAAAACCAAAGAGACTACTACAGCGGTAAGAAAAAACAACACACCTTAAAAGCGCAGGTTATCGTTCATTGGCAAACTGGTTTGATACTTGATGTGCAAACCTGTAAAGGGTCAATCCACGATTTTAAGCTGTATAAAGATACTTGTCCTGACTGGTTACCTTGTGACGCCAAGCTACTAGCCGATAGTGGTTATCAAGGGTTAGCAAAGTTACATGAGCAAACTTTCACGCCATTTAAGAAACCTCGTGGTGGTCAGTTATTAGAGATATGCAAACAGGCCAATCACTATCTGGCAAAGTTCCGTATTGTGGTTGAGCACAAAATAGGCTTAATCAAGTTGTTTAAAATCGTGGCTCATAAATATCGCAACCGTCGTCAGCGCTATGATCTTAGAATGAAGCTGTTTGCTGGTATCATTAATTCCGAGCTTAAATTATGACTTTTGCAAGAGGTCTA
>NZ_JBEOPC010000078.1:0-929 GCF_040309765.1 Psychrobacter sp. TB20-MNA-CIBAN-0197 | reverse complement strand
TTGGCATGGTTCTTAGACAACGATGAATGTTCTTCTTATTTTAATTCCCTCTGCTACTTTTGCAAGAGGTCTATTAGATAGGCTTGAAGAAACATTAGAGTCTCTTAAAATATCGATTATCGAAGATAGTTTCGATATATCTGCTATGCTTTCTAATCCTATTGACTTATCTCTATTTTTAAACTTATTTAACGAAGATTATAATACTAACTTTACGACTACGAATGATTGGAAAAACTTAGAAATATCGTCTGATTACAATATAGAAAATGTATTAAAACTTGATTCATTTACTAACACTTGGAGTGCTGCAAAAATAAAGCAGCTTTCAGATGAACTTATCACGACGAATCATATAGACTCCGAGACCTTAAAATACTTAATTACGAACTCAGATCTCTTACAAAAAGCTATCAAAGATAATGGATTTTATAGTTATATTTTTGGAGATGCTAGTTTGCAAATATACTCGATAGGGGATACTCTATATTCAAAAAATGAAATTATTAATGATAAATTTAAAGATGTTAATACTTTAGTAGGGGATGAAGATGAAGATGAAGATGAAGATGAAGATGAAGATTATATCCTAGATAGTGTCTTCGACTTAGAAAACCATCCGTTTATATTTTATAAAATTGAACCATTAGTATCAGCTACAAAATTTTTCAAAGCCTTATATCAAGATAGTAGTTACTCCATTTATAATGACTTATTTTTTACTATCGATAGCGAAGAGGCATTCTTATTTCCTTATGTGGAAAAAAATGGAATGGTGGTTGAAGTAACAAATATTATGTTATTTGAATTACTTAGTCCTATACTAAGTATTAGGTTTGAAAAATTTGACAAACTAGACCTCTTGCAAAAGTCATAATTTAAGCTCGGAATTAATGATACCAGCAAACAGCTTCATTCTAAGATCATAG
>NZ_JBEOPC010000077.1:0-956 GCF_040309765.1 Psychrobacter sp. TB20-MNA-CIBAN-0197 | reverse complement strand
GTATTTAGCCTTGGAGGATGGTCCCCCCATCTTCAAACAGGATTTCTCGTGCCCCGCTCTACTTAATATGTTATCTTCAGAATTTAAAATACAGGACTATCACCTACTATGGTCAGCTTTCCCACGCTGTTCTTCTATTCTAAAGATAATCGGCTTCTCCCCGTTCGCTCGCCGCTACTTGGGGAATCTCAATTGATGTCTCTTCCTAAGGGTACTGAGATGTTTCACTTCCCCTCGTTCGCTTCTTATACAAAGTATAAGATACCTAGCTTATGCTAGGTGGGTTTCCCCATTCAGAAATCTCCGGATCACAGGATATTGCCGCCTCCCCGAAGCTTATCGCAGGCTGTCACGTCTTTCATCGCCTCTGACTGCCAAGGCATCCACCATGTGCGCTTAATTACTTGACCATACAACCCCAAAGGGTCTATTGGTTTCGCAATTATAACGATATCACCTATGTTTACGCTTGATTCAGTTCTCTTTACTTTGAAGATTAGCCCTTGGGATAACAAACAATGTCGTTAAAAGGCTAATCTTCAGGTTAGCAATAACACGTGAAATGTTATTGCTAACCCAGACTCATATCTATGTTTTTAAATAGTTCCTATCTCTTCGTCAGATGATAGGTTCTGTATAAAACAGAAGTAAATAATCATCTACGATTACTTAGTTCTATTTATACACTTGTTTATAAGAGTGGTGGAGCCAAACGGAGTCGAACCGTTGACCTCCTGCGTGCAAGGCAGGCGCTCTACCAACTGAGCTATGGCCCCATTAAGATGGTAGGCCTGGGCAGACTTGAACTGCCGACCCCCGCGTTATCAACACGGTGCTCTAACCAGCTGAGCTACAGGCCTTTAATGTCTAAAGCAATCACTTTATACAATAAGGCTTATAAACAATCTAAACTAAAGAACAACTTGTTGTGAATTCTTGCTGAGCGAATGCCGTCT
>NZ_JBEOPC010000076.1:0-959 GCF_040309765.1 Psychrobacter sp. TB20-MNA-CIBAN-0197 | reverse complement strand
TAGGCGAGCTGTGAGCAAAGCTGAATTAGCAGAAAAGCTAAATATTACTCCTAGAACATTAACAAATTATCTAAAAGGAAATACTGAGCCTAATTTAGTTGATATTTCAAGGGTGCTAAGCTTCCCTATCGATTTTTTTAAAGGTAGTGACTTACCAATCATTGATGAACATAGTGTTAGTTTTAGATCTCGTTCTAGAATGACTAAGAAAGTCAAAGCCGAAGCTTTAACTTATGGCATTACTGGCTTTATGCTTAATGATTGGTTTGAAGAGGAGTTTGAACTTGTTCAATCAGAACTTCCTGATTTATCTCATCTATCTCCTGAAGAAGCGGCTAATTCGCTCCGTTACGACTGGGGCCTGGGTGATAAACCTATTGGGAACTTAATTGCTCTATTAGAGTCAAAAGGTATACGTATTTTTTCTATTTTTGTAAAATCGGAATATATTGATGCTTTTAGCGTTTGGTATGATGACACACCTTTTATCTTTCTTAATAACCAAAAAACTATGGAGAGAAGTCGTTTTGATGCATGTCACGAACTAGGTCATTTAGTTAGAGACATATACAGTATGAAAATGTCTGAAAGTTTTAGTAAATCACTTGATGAAGACTTGGATTCAAAAGTAGTCGAAAGATGTGCAGATGAGTTTGCATCTGCGTTCTTGATGCCCGAAGTTGCATTAATGGAATATAGACATGTAAATCCTACCATCAACAATCTTATTGAGCTGAAAAAAGTGTTCGGCGTATCTTTAGTAGCACTGGCATATAGAATGCATAAGCTAGGGTTCATAAGTGAGTGGGTTTATACAAGAGTGCTCTGCCCAGAAATAGCAAAATATAATTATCGTAAGTCAGAGCCTTATCCAATGGATAGAGAGACTTCCCAAGTACTCAATACAATAACTAGTGAGTTAACTTCAGAAGGAATGAGCCTAGACGATATTGCTAAAA
>NZ_JBEOPC010000075.1:0-967 GCF_040309765.1 Psychrobacter sp. TB20-MNA-CIBAN-0197 | reverse complement strand
CTTAGATTAACACATGAAGTGCAATACCAAATGCAAGGTGAAAAAAAGACCTAGATGCGCTAGCATCAAAGTT
Organism: Psychrobacter sp. TB20-MNA-CIBAN-0197; assembly: GCF_040309765.1. Taxonomy (NCBI): domain Bacteria; kingdom Pseudomonadati; phylum Pseudomonadota; class Gammaproteobacteria; order Moraxellales; family Moraxellaceae; genus Psychrobacter; species Psychrobacter sp. TB20-MNA-CIBAN-0197. Next base: position 894 of record NZ_JBEOPC010000075.1, on the reverse strand, counting down.
TTTATCCACCGACCAAAGTGAGATTGCAACCATGAGCTATACACATCTAAGCCTAGGTGAACGATACCAGATTTATGCCCTTAAAGGGGCAAAACATAGTATTAATTTTATAGCGAGGGTGTTAAACAGAAGTCCCAGTACCATATCAAGAGAGCTTAGGCGTAATAAAAGCCTACGAGGTTACCGAGCAAAGCATGCTAATAACAAGGCTTGTGACAGACGGGCTAACAACGCCACAACTATTGTGACTGACCTCTGGGCATGGGTGACAGACAAGCTTAAAGAGAACTGGAGTCCTGAGCAAATATCTGGCGTTCATGCTGGTATCAGTCATATGAGCATTTATCGCTATATTTGGCGTGATAAGAGGCAGGGCGGTACATTGTGGCAGTGTCTCAGACGTAAAGGAAAACCATACCGGCAGCGTCTAACCGCTGAGACTCGAGGCCGTATCAATGACAGAGTCTCGATTCATGAGCGCCCTTGTATTGTTGAAGAACGCTCACGTATTGGAGATTGGGAAGCGGATACCGTTATCGGTCAGCATCACAAGCAAGCGATTGTCACGCTCGTTGAACGTAAAACGGGGCTGCTGAAGATGAAGCGTGTGGGTCATAAAACAGCACAGCAAGTATCAGAGGCAATGATAGAACTCTTAGCGCCAGTGAGGTTGCAGGTTAAGACCATTACCTCTGACAATGGTAAAGAGTTTGCTCAGCATAAGAAGGTGAAACAAAAGCTCTTTAGCCCTTTCTTCTTTGCCGATGCTTATGCGTCATGGCAGCGAGGAACCAACGAGAATACCAATGGCCTTATCAGAGAGTACTTGCCTAAGGGTTGTGACTTTAGACAAGTCTCTGATAATGAAATACAGGACATTGAGAACAAACTAAA
>NZ_JBEOPC010000074.1:0-969 GCF_040309765.1 Psychrobacter sp. TB20-MNA-CIBAN-0197 | reverse complement strand
TTTGGCATGGTTCTTAGACAACGATGAATGTTCTTCTTATTTTAATTCCCTCTGCTACTTTTGCAAGAGGTCTATTAAATTCTGATTCGCATATTTTCCTTGTATGCATAGACGCGCCACTAATAAGTGGTATATCACCCATCCAGTAATCTTTGTTTTTTTTTGAGGGAGTACCACCAGAAGCCCATAGAGTTAAATTAATCAGGTTGTTTTTTTCTAAATACCCATCAAACTCTTTAAACCGCAATTTTGGCGTTGCCATCACATTACATCCTTATCTTGTATCACCAGTAGATTCATCACCAGACGGATGAGCACTTCTTTTTGAGTGGGGTCTGATTCAGCGATCAGCAGTGTGAGCGCTGCAAGCCCTGTATCATTGATGATGGCAGTGCCCTCGTCATTAAATAAGCGGTTATTACGGTATAAAAAATCAACAAATAAGAACGCTGCACTGCGCTTATTACCATCAGCAAAAGGATGGTTTTTGACGACAAAATATAACAGATGCGCCGCCTTGGATTCGATACTGGGGTAAACTTCCTCACCAAACGCCGTTTGTTGAATATTACCCAATATGGCAGCCAGTCCATCACCGCGAGGCTTAGCAAATAGGTCTGTGGCCTCTTTTTTATCCATCAGGTTTGATTTGAGCTGATTCAGTGCCTGCATGGCACTTGGTGCGTCTAAAACCTCGCCGCCTGGTTGCCCCACAGGCTCATGCAACAAACCCTCATCGTAGCGCTGCAACCATAAAAAAGTTTGGGTGTAGCGGCTGATAATCTCGACCAACCCCAGCGCGCTGTCTTTGCTATGCTGCTCAGATTGAGCCGTTTTTTTGATTAAGGCGATGGCTTGCTCAAGCTCAGCGGTGTTTTGCTGCAAACGCTGTTGATTAATGCTAAAGCCTTGGATGAGATGCTCTTTTAAGATGCGCGTCGCCCATTTGCGAAACATCACGCCTTGCTT
>NZ_JBEOPC010000073.1:0-973 GCF_040309765.1 Psychrobacter sp. TB20-MNA-CIBAN-0197 | reverse complement strand
CTTTATACAATAAGGCTTATAAACAATCTAAACTAAAGAACAACTTGTTGTGAATTCTTGCTGAGCGAATGCCGTCTATAAGGAGGTGATCCAGCCGCAGGTTCCCCTACGGCTACCTTGTTACGACTTCACCCCAGTCATCAACCACACCGTGGTGATCGCCCTCACTAAGTTAGGCTAACCACTTCTGGTGCAATCAACTCCCATGGTGTGACGGGCGGTGTGTACAAGGCCCGGGAACGTATTCACCGCGGCATTCTGATCCGCGATTACTAGCGATTCCTACTTCATGGAGTCGAGTTGCAGACTCCAATCTGGACTACGATAGGCTTTGAAAGATTCGCATCACATCGCTGTGTAGCTGCCCTCTGTACCTACCATTGTAGCACGTGTGTAGCCCTGGTCGTAAGGGCCATGATGACTTGACGTCGTCCCCGCCTTCCTCCAGTTTGTCACTGGCAGTATCCTTAGAGTTCCCGGCTTAACCCGCTGGTAACTAAGGACAAGGGTTGCGCTCGTTGCGGGACTTAACCCAACATCTCACGACACGAGCTGACGACAGCCATGCAGCACCTGTATTCTAATTCCCGAAGGCACTCCCGCATCTCTGCAGGATTCTAGATATGTCAAGACCAGGTAAGGTTCTTCGCGTTGCATCGAATTAAACCACATGCTCCACCGCTTGTGCGGGCCCCCGTCAATTCATTTGAGTTTTAACCTTGCGGCCGTACTCCCCAGGCGGTCTACTTATTGCGTTAGCTGCGTCACTAAGTCCTCAAGGGACCCAACGACTAGTAGACATCGTTTACGGCGTGGACTACCAGGGTATCTAATCCTGTTTGCTACCCACGCTTTCGAACCTCAGTGTCAATATGATGCCAGAAGGCTGCCTTCGCCATCGGTATTCCTCCAGATCTCTACGCATTTCACCGCTACACCTGGAATTCTACCTTCCTCTCACCTATTCTAGCCT
>NZ_JBEOPC010000072.1:0-1027 GCF_040309765.1 Psychrobacter sp. TB20-MNA-CIBAN-0197 | reverse complement strand
CTCTAATTTCATTCGGATTAGGTTTTCCTCCGAAGGGCAGTCCATCTTCGATATTTTAAAAGTTGTTTTATTCATAGCTACATTTATATCCGGGTGGTGGTTCAAAAAGTAGGCTGAAAAAAAACAGGCTGAGAAATTGATAAATAGTGAAATGCAAATGACACTATACATCAAATGCCCAGCCTGTCTAAGTGACAATATAAAGAAAAATGGTTTCAAAAGCTATACCCCAAGGGAACCAGCTATTTCACCCTTCAAACCTATTATCAAACCACTTAAAACAGACTGGTATAATGGAACCACTTATAACAGACTATTTTAGGTGTTTATGTTTATCAGAGCGTATCTACGAGCATCAACCAAAGAGCAAGATGCTAAACGTGCCAAAAGCGAGCTCATAGCATTTGCCAACGATCATGGCCACAAAATTGCTGCCTTCTATGTCGAAAACGAATCAGGAGCTATCTTGGCGCGACCTAAGCTTATGCAACTGATTGAAGATGCTCATAAGGGCGATGTGATCTTAGTTGAGCAGATTGATCGCTTGGCGCGTTTGAACCAAGCTGATTGGGATACGCTCAAAAGAATGCTATCAGAGAAAAAGCTCTCTATCGTGTCAAAAGAGCTGCCGACCTCATATATGGCGCTTCAATCTGAAAGCAGTACAGAATTTATGAGCAGTGTATTGCAGGCCATTAACTCGATGATGCTGGATATGCTCGCAGCCATTGCTCGAAAAGATTATGAAGATCGGCGTAACCGTCAGATGCAAGGTATTGCTCGTGCTAAAGTAGAAGGTAAGTATGCCGGTCGTGGGAAGGATACCGAAAAGCGCAAGATCATCGCTAGTCTACTCAAATCAGGTCATAGCTACTCTGATATTCAAAAGACAGTTAAGTGCTCAAGGCAGTTGATTGCTATTGTGACCAAAGAGATGGAATAAATTATGGAGGGGCTGTAGTAGATAAGGATTAAATATCACACCATTTTCTCAAGGTTTTCAGCTGATTAGATGGTGAGCCATAGT
>NZ_JBEOPC010000071.1:0-1087 GCF_040309765.1 Psychrobacter sp. TB20-MNA-CIBAN-0197 | reverse complement strand
CGTTTAGATTAAATACTTACACAAAATTTAGGAAGGTCTCCCAGATTCTTATCAAAGACTTCATCATCTATTATTCGCCAAACGGCAACTTGCTGATGGTCTTTGGTGGTGACTAGATTTAAAGTTTGTTCAATCATTGCTTGAGGTCTCATATCCTTATGATGTTTATTTGCTTCAAACCCAGTTACTTTACACTTAGCGGTTTAATTAAGCTACTTACTTGAGCTATTTGCTTCAGTTATTAGGCTTGGCTACTTACTCAACTTCAATATTCTAAAGGCGCCCTGAATAACTAAAGCAAATACGATGCTACCAATAATCAAATCAGGCGTACTAGAGTGTAACCAATTAACCAAAATCCCTGCAACAATTACCCCTAAATTGATAATCACATCGTTTGAAGTGAAAATCATACTGGCTTGCATATGGGCTTCTTCTTCTTTGCTTTTCGATTTTTGTAGTAAATAGAGGCAAATCAAGTTTGCAATTAGCGCAAGAATCGATATGACTATCATGGTAGAAAAGTCAGGTAACTGCTCATTGCCAAAGAAACGTCTTAGTACTTCTAAAAAACCAAGAATCGCTAGCGTAATTTGAAAATATCCGGCAATTCTAGCAATCCGTTTTTTCTTAATGACCGTTCCACCGACCGCAAATAAGCTAATTCCGTACACGAAGCTATCTGCTAACATATCTAAGCTGTCGGCGACCAACCCCATCGAACGAGAAATCAGTCCCGTGCTCATTTCAATAATAAAGAAAGCAAAGTTAATGACCAGCACTATCCATAGTAGCTTTCTTTGCTCAGCATCTTTTTTGTGACTAGAGTCAGCATCAATTTTAAAATTATTGTTGGGATCAGAGGGGTCAATGGTTTCGGTCGAGAGTAGGGTGTCTCCTAATTTTAGGTCATGAATAGCAGTCTCTATCCCTTCTATATTGTCATGATGAAACACAGTTAATTGACGGTTAGGAATATCGAACTCAAGATGTTCAATATTCGAGTGGCCCTCTAATTTCATTCGGATTAGGTTTTCCTCCGAAGGGCAGTCCATCTTCGATATTTTAAAAGTTGTTTTATTCATAG
>NZ_JBEOPC010000070.1:0-1090 GCF_040309765.1 Psychrobacter sp. TB20-MNA-CIBAN-0197 | reverse complement strand
ACACTATGACCCTGAAGTTGTAGCCCACGTGCCAAATGCGTGGCTATCGTGGTCTTGCCGCTGCCGCCTTTTTGGTTCAGTACTGCGATTACTTTCATGGTAAAGGCCTTATGATGATTATATATTCATACACTCAAATGAGTAAGTACTCATATAAGTATATTATCGCAAAGGGCTAGTAAGCACAACTGAAAGTATTGAGCTTATTAGTATTGGACAGGTCTTGCTATTAAACCGATATGACACGTAGTAAAATGCACTGCTTAATAGCACTATGCGTGTCTAGCGAATAATTTGTATGCTAGTAGCACTATATTTGAAATAGGAGACGATCATGATTAAGTGTCATTTATCAACAATAATGGGTGAAAAGCGCCTTAAAATTGCAGATGTTGCAAGAGAAACTTCTATCAACAGAGGCACAATCACGCGTATGTATCATGAAGAAGCCACTCGAGTAGATTTAGAAGTGATTGAAAAGCTATGCCGCTATTTTGAAATTGAGGTAGGCGACCTATATGAGCTTGTTGACAATCCAGAAATATAACTTCTAAAAATACAAAATAATCTACAGTAGGTTATTTTATCTTGCAATGAGTCAAAATGCGTGTATAATTTTACCTGTAGCAGGACATTTAATTAATTAAAAAATCTAATTAACCTACAGGAGGTTATTATGTATACGTCAGCGCAGCAACCAACAACGTCATCTTGGTTTGATCACAATGTGAAGGTTTTAACCAAGCAACTTATTGAAAACTTACAAATACAGCAAGGTTCACAGCTGGCCAAAATATTGGGCGTGAATCCGATTTTCTATAATGATGAGGCGCTTCATGTATGGGTACAGCGCCAGATAGATGAGGGGTTAATCGTTGATGATGAGGCGATTGGTGTGCTTGAGGCGGCGTTTATTGATTTAATGAATGCTAAAGAAGCTGTATAAATACTTGATTAAAAGAACGAGCAAAGTTTAGCTGATCAAACTAGTAGCTAAACTTTACTCATGTTTTTACACATTATTTTAAAACTTGAAATAAATGAAAAGGCTTTGTGCTTTCAGCAAGTTGAAATAGCAATGGAGTTATAT
>NZ_JBEOPC010000069.1:0-1204 GCF_040309765.1 Psychrobacter sp. TB20-MNA-CIBAN-0197 | reverse complement strand
TCCTTCTAGGGCATGGATGTAAGGCGTCAACCGTTGTCACCTAAGATGACATCTACCTTGTCAACTCTGCTTATTGAGATCATAATCATTCTATGAAAACGCTCAAACTACGCACCAAAGACAAACATGCCAAGCAGCTCAATATCTTAGCTGGTGCGGTCAACTTTGTCTGGAATTACGTCAATGAGCTTAGTTTTAAACATCTTAAGCGCACAGGCAAATTCTTTTCAGCCTATGACTTGGCCACGTACACCAAAGGGGCTAGTGAATACCTAAATCTGCACAGTCAAACCTTGCAAGCGATCAGTGAGGTTCACGCTAAATCCCGTAAACAGTTTAAAAAAGCCAAACTCAACTGGCGTACTAATAATCCAAAAGCCAAGAGAAGAAGCTTGGGCTGGATTCCGTTTAAAAAGACTGCCATTAAGCACTTAGCAACCCGTCAATCAGGCAAGAAAAGCCTTAAGTCCACTATCCAACTAAGCCTCGCTAAGGGTAAAAAACTCACAATAGATCTATGGGACAGCTATAATCTAGCCCTGTACAGCATCAATACTCTGGAGCTAGTGCAAGACAATCGCGGCCACTGGTATGCCTGTATCACCGTTAAAGACTTTCCTAAGGTTAAAGGTGGTGATGGTAAGGTTGGTGTTGATTTAGGGTGTAAGGATGCTGCTACCAGCAGCCAAGGCGACAAGCTAACCATTAAGCAAACCCAGAAATGGGCTAAAAAACTTACCATTGCTCAAAGAGCAAACCATAAAAAGCGCGTAAAAGCCATTCACGCCAAGATAAAAAACACTCGTCAAGACTTAATTCACAAGTTTACCACCAGTCTGATTAAGGACAACGCCTTGATAGTGGTCGGTAAACTTCAATCAAGCTCATTTACTTCAAGCAAACTAGCTAAGTCTGTCTATGACGCAGGATGGTTTGAGATGAAGCGACAACTGGATTATAAATGCAAGTATGCAGGTTGTCACTATATCGAAGTTAATGAAAGTTACACCACCCAGACTTGTTCGTGTTGCGGCTCACGCCAAAACAGTCCGAAAGGTAGAGCAGATCTTGGAATAAGAGAATGGATATGCGAGTGCGGTGTCACTCATGACCGCGATATTAACGCGGCCAAAAACATTCTTGCGGTCGGGCTTGACCGTCTTGTAGAAGGAATCCCCTCCGTTTAGGGAGGGGAGGAAGTCAA
>NZ_JBEOPC010000068.1:0-1445 GCF_040309765.1 Psychrobacter sp. TB20-MNA-CIBAN-0197 | reverse complement strand
CTTTGGCGGTAGTACGAAAGGCGAAGAGATAGATTTCTTGCTGCTAAATAATCAATAAGAAACTCTTGCTTAATTTCAATTAAAGTATGATCACCATTCTCGTTAATAGTTTCACGAGCAACAACAATGAAATTTTCTGCAGGTCTAACCCAGTTATTTCCATCTTTTATTAAACCAAGAGCAATGACTAAATCAGGACTTAGTATCCACTCTCTTATTCCAGTTACAGGCTGATTGTATTCAAAGACAAGATTCACACCTATGGGTTCTTTGTCATTATATTCATATTGTTCGATTGGAGAATAATAGCCGTTTTCATAAGCATATGGTCTAGTGGTATGGCTAATGCCAACTTGATTCCAGTCAAATCCATCAGCTCTTTCCTTTTGTTCTGGTGGGAATGCAACAGATCCGCACCCAAAAAATTCGCTGTCATAGCCAACGTTTTTAACATCACCTTGTTCTTTATTAGACAACTCTCTTAATGGAACCCAAGTTGAGCTGCCAAAAGTTCTACGAGTTTCTTTTACTTGAAGAATCCAATCACTATTTTTCATATCTAGCACTCCGCTATTAAGGCTATTTTGAATTAATTGCATTCATTCTTTTATTAATTTCATCATCAAGCGCATGTCTTTGTTTCGAGCTTAATTGAACCATAGTCATTCTGAAATTAGCGCCACCATCGGTTAATGATTTGAACTCTTTTGCAGAAATTGCTTTGAAGCCAAATTTAAAGTCTTTTAGTTCCTTGGAATATTTAGCATCTGGTTTGCCACCATACTCACTCTTTATCAAATCCCCTGTTACTGTGCCAGACGCGACAAACCCAACGCCACTTTGATAAAGATATACCTTATCCCCTTCTTGCAAGTTGCAAATATACTCTTTCCATCCTGAGTAGAAGGCAGCAGCTTCGTTGTTTTCAAGCATTTTAACGTGCGCAGATTTGTCATTATTGTAGTTGGTATTGAGCATGAAAGGCTTAGTGCTAAGAATGTTACTAGTATCTCTTTGCTTCGCAATTTCAGGGTTTTTTGCTCTTTCTTCTAATATGTTGTTCGTTTCTTCAATTCCAGCTTTAACAAACTCTAATAATAGATAGCTTTTTGATTTGTCTAAAGTAAGCGTCAATTCTTCCAATTGATTGTTCAAATGGTTGGGTAATCTGATAGATAAAGGAGTGACAGTACTTTCATCTGTTTGGTCAAATATCACTTTTTCTAAGGCTTCTCTAATGCTCATGGTAGTCTCCAGTAAATCGAATTAGTAGAGAACTACAGTACATTTACTTCAAAAAGAAGTCAAGGTATAAAACTACATTATGTATTTTTATACCTTGACTTCTTTTTGATTGGGTTAGTTAATAAAGGCTATACCTTAGCGGAACCAGCTATCTCACCCTTCAAACATATTAACAGACTACTTAAAGCAGACTGTTAGCA
>NZ_JBEOPC010000067.1:0-1470 GCF_040309765.1 Psychrobacter sp. TB20-MNA-CIBAN-0197 | reverse complement strand
ATTGATGAGATTGGCTACGCGCTTGCACCCAATCAGCTGTTTCATCAACTGGCCAAACGCGGCAAACAAGACCAGGCATTCATTCTTGATGATTTGGCTGATACGCTAAAGGCCATCGAGCAGGGCACATTAGGCACAGACTCAGAAGAAGATTTTGCTAACCTATTTGAAGACATAGATCTTACCTCAACCAAGCTTGGCAACAGCCCTGATGACCGCAATGAGCTGATCGTCAAAGTACTAAGCCACCTAGATGCCATTGATTTTGATCTGAGTAACACCGAAAGCGATGTGTTAGGTGATGCTTATGAGTATCTGATCGGTGAGTTTGCCAGTGGCGCAGGCAAAAAAGCGGGAGAGTTTTACACGCCGCAGATGGTATCCACGTTACTTGCCAAAATCGTAACCAGCGGCAAGGACACCATAAGCTCAGTCTATGACCCTACGTGTGGCTCGGGTTCTTTGCTGCTGCGCGTCAAGCGTGAGGCGAATGACGTAGATAGAATCTACGGTCAAGAGATGAACCGCACCACCTATAACCTAGCACGCATGAACATGATTTTGCATGACGTGAACTTTACCAAGTTTGATATCAAGCAAGAAGACACGCTCAAGCGTCCGCAGCACGTCGGTATGCGCTTTGATGCCATTGTGGCCAATCCGCCTTTCTCTGCGAAGTGGTCTGCTGATCCCTTGCTGCTTCAAGATGAGCGCTTCTCAGACTATGGCAAACTTGCGCCCAAGACCAAAGCCGACATGGCATTCGTCCAGCACATGCTGCATCACTTAGACGATAACGGCACAATGGCAGTGGTATTGCCGCATGGCGTCCTGTTTCGCGGTTCCAGCGAGGGCGATATTCGTGAATACATCATCAAAAACCTCAATGCCTTAGACGCAGTGATTGGACTGCCTGCCAATATATTCTACGGCACCAGTATTCCGACCTCTGTTTTAGTCTTCAAAAAGAACCGTAAGCATGATAAAGATGTCTTCTTTATCGATGCCAGTGACTGCTTTGATAAACAAAAAAATCAAAATATGCTACTACCTGAGCATATCGATACCATCATCAAGACCTATCAAGCCCGTGAAAACGTCGATAAATTTGCCCATGTCGCCTCTTTAAAGGACATTAGCGACAACGACTATAATCTCAACATTCCGCGCTACGTAGACACGTTTGAGGCTGAGCCTGACGTGGATCTCGCAGCCGTTGCCAAAGCGCTGCAAGATTTGGAAAAAAAGAGCCAAGAAACGGACGCTGTCATTAATGGCTTTTGTGAAGAACTGGGCATTGATTCGCCCTTTAAGGTAGGGTCATGAGCACCGTAGACAGTCAAATTCAGCTATATCAAGTAGACAACCAAGTCAGCCTTGAAGTGAATGTTGAGCAAGACACGGTATGGCTAAGCCAAGCCCAAATGAGTGATCTGTTTGGCCGTGATGTTTCAGTGATTTCACGCCATA
>NZ_JBEOPC010000066.1:0-1536 GCF_040309765.1 Psychrobacter sp. TB20-MNA-CIBAN-0197 | reverse complement strand
CAACAAAGCTGGGCTTAAGCTCACTACCGCCTACCTATTTGATGAGTGCTTGCACCGCTACACCATCGTGGATGCCATTCGTGACAGAAACGTGCTGCCCTTTCAGATTGACTATGTGGGTAAATTCACCAAAAACGACAGTGCTGCCGATGAAAAAGTCACCGCCATTGACACTCAAGAGGTCTATAACGACCCTAAACGCATTGATGATATCGCTCGCTATATCATCGAAAAGCATGACACCAAGACCAAACGCCGCGAGTTTAACGCCATATTTTGCGTCAGCTCCGTTGATATACTCACGCAGTACTACGACGCTTTTGAGCGTATTCAAGCGCAAAAGCAAGCCGATGACCCTACATTCAAGCCACTCACCATTGCTACGATATTTTCTTATGCGGCCAACGAAGCGACCGATGCCAGTTTCGAAGACAATGGGCTCATTGCAGAGTCCAGCTTTGAAACCCCTGCCCAAATTGATGAGAGCAGCCGCGACAAGTTAGATCGCTACATTGGCCAATACAATCATACATTCGCTACAAACTTTGATTCAGGCAAGAACTACTATCCTTACTATCGTGATATCGCCACCAAAGTAAAACAGCGCAAGATCGATATTCTGATCGTCGTGAACATGTTTCTGACAGGATTCGACGCCAAAACCTTAAATACGCTATACGTGGATAAGAACCTAAAGTACCATGGTCTGGTACAAGCCTTCTCACGCACCAACCGTATCTATAACGATAAAAAGCCCTTTGGTAATATCGTCTGCTTTCGTAACCTAAAGCAAAACACCGACGACGCTCTAGCCCTGTTTGCCAACAAGCAAGCGAAAGATATCGCCGTCATTCCTGAAATGCATGAGCTACGAAAGCACTACGATCAAGCCGCTAAGACCCTTTTAGACATCTGCGCTGATTATAAGGCCGTTGATACACTAGAGACTGAAGATGAGCAGTTAGCATTTATCAAAGCCTTTCGTGAAGTGATGCGCTATAACGAGCAGTTAGGTACCTTCGTAGACTACGACCAGGCTGATACAGATCTGAATAAAGAAGACTTCGCCAATTTTGCCAGTAAATATATAGACCTATACCGCAACATTCGCACCCAGAACAAGAATAGCCAGGATAAAACCTCAATACTCGATGACATCAACTTTCAGATTGAAATGCTACATAGCGATCGTATCAATGTCGGCTACATACTAGAGCTACTCAAGCAAGCCAATAAGCAGCAAGACGATGGCAACGAAGAGAAGGCAGCCCAGTACCAAGCCCAGGTGAACGATTTAATCATGAATGAGCCGACCTTCCGCGACAAGCAAGAGCTTATCCAAAAGTTCATCAAGGAGCAGATGCCTAAAATGCCAGATGGTCAGACAGTAGAGGAGGCTTTTGCACACTTTTGGGACGTAGAGAAGGAGGCTGCGTACCAAGAGCTATGTAAAGATAACAATCTGAAAGCCGATGTCATGCAAGAGATCCTCAGAAAGTATAAGACTAGCAAGCGGCTACCTGACCGTAACGAAGT
>NZ_JBEOPC010000065.1:0-1652 GCF_040309765.1 Psychrobacter sp. TB20-MNA-CIBAN-0197 | reverse complement strand
TAAAAAGAGTGTTTTTTATTTATCTCTGTTTTTTGCTCATTTACTCTGTTTTCTGCTCATTTACTCTGTTTTCTGCTCATTTACTCTGTTTTCTGCTCATTTACTCTTTTTCTTTCTTGTAAGGTATTGATTTTAACAGGGAAAAAAGGCTCTTAAACAGGAGTAAACAGGAGTAAACAGGATTAAATAAACCCCTTAAAGAAACGGGTGATAAACTTTTTTGTGGATAAGTGAAAAATCATCACTTAAACCGCGTAGCTTGCCTAAGTAACTTATTTCTCAGTAACGGTTCTTTTGAGGATTAGATTAAGGACTAAATCCTCGACTGGGTGTATTAGTTCTACTCACTTGATGCTGATAGGACTCTAAACCGCTCTGTATCGCTTTGTGTTGGCTTTCAGACAACTCTTTACCATATCGCTCAGTAAACGTCTCTAAAGTGGCTTTAAGAGCCTCTGAGTAGGTTTTACGCTGGGTTGTTGGTAAGGAATTAACATCACGCAACGCAAGTTTGAATTGCTGACAGGTTTTATCCAAGATATCTGCTAAATGTTCTTTAGCAACCTCCCTTGCCTCAGCTGGGTAGTTATCCTGATTGATGTAATCCATTAATTCTTCTATATAGCTGAACGATGACATGGTGTCCCGAGTCATTCTGCCAACCTCTCCTGCGCTACCGCCTAGCTTGTCAATGATACTAGTATTAAATGTCGCACGCTTTTGATCAATATCGTCCCTAAAGTCCTCAAAATGCTTAATAAGTGCCAGATACTGCTCTCGTTCAGCTTTAGGATCACGCAAAAGCTTGATAATGGATTTGTTATTTTCAACCAGCGTGTAATCAAAACGTTTGCCCACTTGCTGTAAGTGATCTCTAAACCCTAGCGCTTTATCTTTATCTTCAATACCAAGGCGCTTTGCAAACTCGCTAAGTATCGCAACTTGACGCTTATCAAATTTATCAGGGGCATCCTCTATCGTTTCTCCTTGTGCCCAGCTGATTGCCATTGAATTGTGATGGCGTTGAATTAAACGCATGGCTAAGTGCAGCTTCATACGTTCAGCATACTCAAAGATTCTCTCATCTTTGTGACGGTTTGCTCGAGTGTCTCGATCAACTTGTCTTTGCTGTCGATCAAGTCGAGCAGCTCTTGCTCGTCGTGCTGCGTCATCGAAGGGGTTGGGGGCTGGTCTTGCACTTCGCTCAGTTGCTTTGTTAATTTCAATATTTGACTTTCCGATAGCTTCAGTGATTCCCTCAATTGCTTGTTTTGTGTCGTCAATTCTTTGTGTGAGCTTGTTATTTGCTTGTGCTGTGCCATTAATTCTTTGTTTTGTGTCATCACATCGCTTTGGTAGGTTTTCGCATCGTTTAGCTGCCCAAGCAATGCCTGATTTTGCCTCTTCAACGCATCGTTTTGTGTCGTCAACTCGAATTGCCGTTCTATTATTTTGTTCTGTGCAGTACGTAATGTGAGGTTCTGAGCTTCCAGAGAGGTGTTTTGCAAAATCAGCTCGCTGTTTTGTGCCTCCAATGCTGCCAGGTAGTCTTGCATTTTTCTCAGTTGCCCAAGCAAGTCCTTTTCTAAGTGCGCTAATTCGTCGCTCATTGTCTGCTTCCTGTTTGATATGGTTGTCAGCCACCAATTTAT
>NZ_JBEOPC010000064.1:0-1830 GCF_040309765.1 Psychrobacter sp. TB20-MNA-CIBAN-0197 | reverse complement strand
GTGTTGGGGTAGCTACGGTTTATCGTGTCTTAAAACAGGGTTAATAGCTGAAGTATTTTAAACATTAATTTACGTTTCTATAGACGCGATGCTATCAAATATATAATCATTAAGTTGATAGATTTTAATCATGTATCTTGATTCAAAAAAACCCTGTATTTGAGTATTTGAGTATTTGAGTATTTGAGTATTTGAGTATTTGAGTATTTGAGTATTTGAGTATTTGAGTATCACTTTGCCTTTTTAGCTATGATAGTAATCAGCTGTATCAACTTTGTACGTACTAGCGTTGCAACTGATTTATTTTATATATCGAATGCAGCGACTTTATGCCCATGCTTTGAGCAAATGCTATAAGCTCATTTTTAGCACATATAAATGGTTCCATTATAGCAGTCTGTTTTAAGTGGTCTGTTAATAGGTTTGAGTGGTGAAATAGCTGGTTCCCTTGGGGTATACTCATGTAGAACTGCATGTAATAACACTAATTTGGACTTTGATAATGAAAAAGGATAAACCATACATTGTTGTGGTTTAATATTGTTGTAACAACGGTAACTTTACTTATTTAATAGAAGAAAAAACAAAATCAATTAGCGATGTTTAAACTGGTATTCATTGATGGTCACTTTAATTAGATATAAAGTAAGTAAACAAAAAGTCAGTAAGGTAATTGATAACGTGTCTAAACGAACCATAAGTATGTTGGCTAAAGAACTGAGTGTAAATGTCGAAACAATTCGCTTTTATGAACGCAAAGGCTTAATTAAACAACCACCAAAGCCTATGCAGGGCTATAGACATTACCCGAAAGAAACGGTAAATAGAATACATTTTATCAAGCGTTCTCAAGAATTAGGTTTTACGCTAAATGAGATTGAAGGGTTACTTGCGTTAAACGATAGTCCATGTAGTAAAGTACAAGAATTAGCTAATAAAAAACTGATCGCAGTACAAAAAAAGATGGCTGACTTGTTGTTGTTAGAACACGCTTTGGAAGAACATTTAGGACAATGCCAAAATAATGATGACGATAGCCACTGCCCAATAATTGATTCGTTGCAACCGAAGTAAATGATTCACTTAACTACCATTTCCCACTAAAACAGCATATCCAATTTTACTTCTGCGCCTTAATTCAAGTTAGCTTATTCCCCGTATCTGTCGTAGCAGATTATCAAAGATAAATTTTTTATAAATCACCCTTGACTCCGTACTTAGGTACATGCAATACACTTGCATTATCTAATGAGGTATCTATATGAATCAAAAAGAATCAAACCTTCCAATGATAGGAGGCATCATAGCAGCATTAGGCGCAGGCGTATGCTGTGTAGGTCCTTTGCTCCTGTTATTACTTGGGGTAAGTGGCTCATGGATTGGTAATTTAACTGCATTTGAACCCTATAGGCCATTATTTATCGCATTTGTAGTGTTGTTGTTTGGTTACTCAGGTTGGAAAATTTACCGTCCTGTAGAAGAGTGTGAGCCGGGAACGGCCTGTGCAATTCCTAAGAAACAGCAACAACGAAAAGTCATTTTCTGGCTGAGCGCTATAGTTGCGACAATTTTAGTGACCAGTAATTATTGGATACTTTTGTTTGCTTAATATACAGATCAAGAAATTTATAACATTTTAAAATTTGGAGCTAATTATGAAAAAATTATTATTAACCGCACTGCTTTCACTTTCTAGTTTTGGTGCTTTTGCTGAAGTAAAAACAGTTACACTGGAAGTGCCAACGATGAACTGTGCGACATGTCCAATCACAGTTAAAAAGTCATTAGAAAATGTTGATGGCGTTGAAAATGCGAAAGTTACCTACAAGC
>NZ_JBEOPC010000063.1:0-1849 GCF_040309765.1 Psychrobacter sp. TB20-MNA-CIBAN-0197 | reverse complement strand
CCTGAGTTAGAACCCCAACATGACCAGGGTGGTATTTCAAGGATGGCTCCACAAACACTGGCGTGTCTGCTTCAAAGCCTCCCACCTATCCTGCACAAGTCAGGTCAAAGTTCAATGTAAAGCTGTAGTAAAGGTTCACGGGGTCTTTCCGTCTAGCCGCGGGTACACAGCATCTTCACTGCGATTTCGATTTCACTGAGTCTCTGCTGGAGACAGCGCTGCCATCATTATGTCATTCGTGCAGGTCGGAACTTACCCGACAAGGAATTTCGCTACCTTAGGACCGTTATAGTTACGGCCGCCGTTTACTGGGGCTTCGATCAAGACCTTCGCATACGCTAAGCCCATCAATTAACCTTCCAGCACCGGGCAGACATCACACCCTATACGTCCACTTTCGTGTTTGCAGAGTGCTGTGTTTTTAATAAACAGTTGCAGCAGCCTGGTATCTGCGACTACCAGCAGCTCAAGGAGCGTGTCCTATCACCACCAATAGCGTACCTTCTCCCGAAGTTACGGTACCATTTTGCCTAGTTCCTTCAGCAGAGTTCTCTCAAGCGCCTTGGTATTCTCTACCTGATCACCTGTGTCGGTTTAGGGTACGATTCGTTTATGACTATCGCTTAGAAGCTTTTCCTGGAAGCCTGGTATTTGCCACTTCGTCCTACAAGTAGGACTTGCTATCAGATCTCGACCATATAGCAGCCCGGATTTACCTAAGCTGCAAGCCTACATCCTTTCACCTAGATAACCATCACTAGGCTGACATAACCTTCTCCGTCCCTCCATCGCATCATAAACAAGTATCGGAATATTAACCGATTTCCCATCGACTACGCCTTTCGGCCTCGCCTTAGGGGTCGACTCACCCAGCCCCGATTAACGTTGGACTGGAACCCTTGATCTTCCGGCGTGCGAGCTTTTCACTCGCATTATCGTTACTCACGTCAGCATTCGCTCTTGTGATACCTCCAGCATGCTTTACAACACACCTTCACAGGCTTACACAACGCTCCCCTACCACTTGAAAACAATTTTCAAATCCGCAGCTTCGGCTCCTAGTTTGAGCCCCGTTACATCTTCCGCGCGGGCCGACTCGACTAGTGAGCTATTACGCTTTCTTTAAAGGATGGCTGCTTCTAAGCCAACCTCCTAGCTGTCTATGCCTTCCCACCTCGTTTCCCACTTAACTAGGAATTTGGGGCCTTAGCTGGCGGTCTGGGTTGTTTCCCTCTCCACAATGGACGTTAGCACCCACTGTGTGTCTCCCGGATATCACTCATCGGTATTCGGAGTTTGCATCGGTTTGGTAAGTCGGTATGACCCCCTAGCCGAAACAGTGCTCTACCCCCAATGGTGTTCGTCCGAGGCGCTACCTAAATAGCTTTCGGGGAGAACCAGCTATCACCGAGTTTGATTAGCCTTTCACCCCTATCCACAAGTCATCCCCTGGCTTTTCAACGACAGTGGGTTCGGTCCTCCGGTGCCTGTTACGGCACTTTCAACCTGCTCATGGATAGATCACTCGGTTTCGGGTCTATACCCTGCAACTATGACGCCCTATTAAGACTCGGTTTCCCTACGGCTCCCCTAACGGTTAACCTTGCTACAGAATATAAGTCGCTGACCCATTATACAAAAGGTACGCGGTCACCACGCAAGGTGGCTCCCACTGCTTGTACGCACACGGTTTCAGGTTCTATTTCACTCCCCTCACAGGGGTTCTTTTCGCCTTTCCCTCACGGTACTGGTTCACTATCGGTCAGTCAGGAGTATTTAGCCTTGGAGGATGGTCCCCCCATCTTCAAACAGGATTTCTCGTGCCCCGCTCTACTTAATATGTTATCTT
>NZ_JBEOPC010000062.1:0-2153 GCF_040309765.1 Psychrobacter sp. TB20-MNA-CIBAN-0197 | reverse complement strand
CGCTCTGATTTGATAGCGCGGTTGAGCTTTTGAATGGTGGTGACGATCAGCTTGTCGTGGGTCTCGCCGAGCTGCTTGACTAAGTTTTTGGTGTTGGTGGTACTGTCTACGCTGCCGTCTTTAAAGGCGTTGAACTCATTGGCGGTTTGGGTGTCCAAATCATTTCTATCGACAACAAACACCACCTTTTCGACATCGGGTAGCCCCATGATGATTTGACTGGCTTTAAATGAGGTCAGCGTTTTGCCTGATCCTGTGGTATGCCAAATATAACCGTTTTTGTCTGAGGCGGTGGCGCGCTCAATTAAGCGCTTGGTGGCATGGACTTGATAGGGTCTGAGCACCATCATGGTCTTGGAGTACTCATAGAGCACGACAAACTGAGCGATCATCTCGGTTAAATGCGTAGGGGTTAAAAACACCTCAGCAAAATCAACGATTTCATTGATCGGTTTGTTGTCGCTGTCCGCCCAGGGAAAGGTAAAATTAAAGTGCTGAGTGCCTTTGGCATAGTAGCGCGTGTTTGCGCCATTACTGATGACGAACAGCTGAACGAACTCAAATAAGCCATGTCCTGCCTTGTAGGCGGCTTTTGAGTAACGCATGGTCTGATGGAATGCCTCGGCAATCTCGATGCCGCCACGGCGCTTAAGCTCGATTTGCACTAGGGGCAAGCCGTTAACCAAGATGGTGACGTCAAAGCGACTGGTGCGCCCGTTTTGGCTGCTGTGGTCAACCATAATCTGATTGCTCAGCTGCCAAATGTTGTCATCAGCGTTTGGCCAAAAAAACTGAATATGGCGTGAGCTGCCATCATCGAATTTGACGTTGAACTTATCGCGCAGCTTTTTGGCACGCTCAAAGGCGCTGCCACTGCCAAGATGACTGATAACTTGCTTCCACTCATCATCAGATAATGGCTGATCCAGCTGATTGGCGCGGACGATTTGCGTCTTTAGGTTGGCAAGGAGTGCCGCCTCGGTGGTAATGGTAACGCGCTCATAACCCAAATCCTGCATTTGCGTCATTAGGCTGTCTTCGAGTTGGTACTCACTTTGCTCAGTCATGTTATACCTTATACAAACATCTGCTGTAATAAGCCTTTTTTCCACGTTTTGGCGTGGTCGATTTGCTCGGCAACGTTATCAATTTTTTGGTCAATAGCGGTTAGGAAGTTGGCAATTTTAGTTTGTTCTTCGCAGCAAGGATATGACATAACAGCGCTTGCTACGGTTTTCCAATCAGCGCGTGGCATCTTTGAACCAGACTGAATACTCGTAAGCTCTGAAAAACCTTCGCTTTGTATATATTGATATAGGTAATTATTAGATATCTCTATACCTGTAAGAACCCAAATCTCAGTAGAGCAGACACCCTTAAAGTCAGGCTGGGCAAATTTATTTAAATATGGACGTAATTTTCCATACAAAACATTAGATCTTTCAAATACGTTTTTCGTGCTTTTTTGATTTTTACTGTCAGTAGTGCCTAGTATTGTCCCTGTACCTTGCGATAAGTGTTCAAGTTCAATGCAAGGTAGATTATTTTCTACTTTAGGATTAAAGCTTTCTGATTTGTTCGTGAAAACGTTGCCAATCAAACTTTCTTCCCAATCCTCAAAATCACTACCATCGTCGGCTTTAAAGCGCAGTTTTTGGCTAAAAAGCTGCTGCATCATGCCTTTTTTGTACTCGGTAAGCAGTTCATGCTTTTGGGTCAGCTCGTCGATCTTAGTATCGACAGCGGATAGAAATGTGGCGATTTTGGTTTGTTCTTCTTTAGCAGGATAATAGATTTCTAAATTCTGTAGTTCAGAAGTATCTAGCTTACCTGCCCCAATACCTGTTGATGTAACTTTATTTTGGATAATGTTTTCTTGAGATAGCAACCATTGAAAAAAATAATATTCGTTCAAATCTTCTTTAGTAATAATAGATTTAACATCTTGATTGAAGGCTACGTCTTTTAAAGCCATCCCCATCGGTATTTTTTTAAACAGCATGCTCCCACGAACTAGAATAAGTATTGAGTTTTTTGGGGCTAACTTTGACCCTTTTTTGAGTCCTAAATCAGTAATATTAGACCTCTTGCAAAAGTCATAATTTAAGCTCGGAATTAATGATACCAGCAAACAGCTTCATTCTAAGATCATA
>NZ_JBEOPC010000061.1:0-2167 GCF_040309765.1 Psychrobacter sp. TB20-MNA-CIBAN-0197 | reverse complement strand
AAGCTAGCTGTTGTTTCTTTTGATGACACTAAAACCAACATCAATGCATTAATTGCAGCGACTACCAACGCTGGCTACCCTTCAAATTTAAAAAGTGAAAATAAGTAATATTTAGCCCCTTAGAACTAGTTACGCGTATCGGAGATAAAGCAGGCTCTATAGGTGCACTTGTTTCGGCAATGGGATGCGCCATGTGTTTTCCCGCGATAGCTAGTCTTGGTGCGGCAATTGGGATGGGATTTCTTAGTCAGTGGGAAGGGGTATTTATCAATACGTTGTTACCACTGTTTGCAGTATTAGCGCTGGCAATGAATATCTTAGGCTGGTTTAGCCATCGTCAATGGCACCGTAGTTTTATCGGTTCAATTGGCCCCATTTTGGTTTTACTCTCTTTATACCCTTGGTTCCAGTACGGGTGGAGTTCATACGTTACTTATACGGGGCTAGGACTAATGGTTGCTGTATCAATTTGGGACATGGTTTCTCCTGCGAATAAACGCTGTGATGATGAAACTTGTACCGCTTAACTTTTTAAGAGGAATAAAATATGTCAACGAATAGTTGTTGCTCGCCAAATGACATCCAGCCAGAACAATTACATGTAGCCATTATTGGTAGTGGTTCAGGGGCCTTTGCCAGTGCGATTAAAGCAGCAGAAGGCGGAGCAAGAGTTACTATCATTGAAGGAGCCGATGTAATCGGAGGTTGCTGTGTAAATGTCGGCTGTGTTCCTTCAAAAATATTGATCCGTGCTGCGCAATTAGCGCATCAGCAACGTACTAACCCGTTTGATGGTTTAGAAAATATTCAGCCACAACTTAGCCGCTCCTTATTAGCACATCAGCAAAACGCTCGCGTCGAAGAACTACGCGATGCTAAATATCAACGTATTTTAGAGAGTAATCCCGCGCTATCTTTACTTAAAGGTTATGCACGTTTTAAAAATCAAAATACCTTGCTAGTTCACAAGTCTGATGGTAGTGAAGAAGAGCTGGTTGCAGATCGCATTTTAATTGCAACAGGCTCTACACCAAGCATTCCGCCAATTAAGGGTTTAGTTGATACACCTTATTGGACATCAACAGAAGCCTTATTTGCAGAAGAGTTACCGAGTAGTCTAGTTGTCATCGGCTCCTCCGTTGTTGCTCTGGAAATTGCGCAAGCTTATGCCCGTTTAGGTAGCCGTGTGACAATTCTAGCCAGACATACCCTTTTATATGCTGAAGATCCGTTATTAGGTGAAAAACTGGCAGAGTGCTTTGAAAAAGAAGGTATTAGGGTACTTAATAATACGCAAGCAAGTCATGTTTCTTATGATAGCAATGGTTTTTCATTGGAAACTAACGAAGGAACATTAATCGCTGAAAAATTGCTTATCTCTACGGGTCGCCATGCAAATACTGGAAAGCTTGGTTTAGAAAATGTTGGTGTTGAAACAGATAAAAGTGGTGCCATTGTTGTTAATAGTATGATGGAAACATCAACAGCTAACATTTATGCCGCTGGAGATTGCTCCAATATGCCACAATTTGTTTATGTTGCTGCTGCTGCCGGAAGTAGGGCTGGAATTAATATGACAGGTGGAAATGCGCAACTCGACTTATCTACCATGCCTGCTGTTATATTCACCGACCCACAAGTTGCTACGGTAGGTCTAACCGAAGTACAAGCTTCAGCGGTAGGAATAAATACGATAAGTCGTGTACTTGATATGGAAAACGTACCAAGAGCTTTAGCAAATTTTGAAACGGATGGTTTTATCAAGTTGGTAGCTGAAGAATCCACGGGAAAACTGATAGGCGCACAAATTTTAGCCCATGAAGGCGGAGAACTGATTCAAAGTGCGGCTCTTGCTATTCATAATAAAATGACAGTCGAAGAATTGGCAGGTCAACTATTTCCGTATTTGACGATGGTTGAAGGATTGAAGTTATGCGCTCAAACCTTTAGCAAAGACGTTAAAGAGCTATCTTGCTGCGCAGGGTAATCATTTAACGGTAATGTACTTACAGAAATGTTAATGGAGTGCCATTAATAGCTGTTATTTCAAATAATTTTCTAGCGGTTTTTTCTCAAAATCTTCAGGATACATAGTAGACCTCTTGCAAAAGTAGCAGAGGGAATTAAAATAAGAAGAACATTCATCGTTGTCTAAGAACCATGCCAA
>NZ_JBEOPC010000060.1:0-2183 GCF_040309765.1 Psychrobacter sp. TB20-MNA-CIBAN-0197 | reverse complement strand
GCGTATATGCCGATCTGACAGATAAAGAAGAGTCTAGAGATGGTGGAAGATTTGAGCTTTTGATTCGAGACTTAGAAGACGTTTTCGGTGGAAGCTGGGCTGCATTTAGAGTCTGGCGAACTGATATTGATGAAGACGAAGATGCTCCAGTGATGGGGCAAGAAAGTGATGAAAATACTGACTCAGAAAGCTCGCAAGGTAGCCATCAAGGTGTTTATAAAGGAGTTCGAGTAGAAGGAGAGTTTTGGCGAGACGAATGGATTGAGCATCAAAATATAAGCGTACGGGTTCGGGGAGATAAAGATCAGACACTTCCTCAGTTCATTGTTAAAACTGATGGAACGCGAATGACGTCTCATTCTTTGAATAATGAAAATATTGGCAGATGGCTCTGGTTCCGTTCTAACGTAGTTAGCGAACTTCTTAGTTACCAAGGGTTTTCACTGCAATGGTATACGGCAGAAACAGGCGGTATTCACTCTACGTCTGGGTGTAGAATTCACTTTGGAATTAATTCATCTGATTTAATAACTGTTTATGCTTATGATGTTGCCCGTCTTGCGCCATGGGAACAGCATATTTGGGCTGCTCATAACATTGCTCCAGAGGGGAAGGTGTCATCTGAGTTATTAATGTCGCAGGTTGAAGCTAAACCTGCTTCTACGCATGCTGTTGAAGAACTTTTATTTATAAGTATGAAGCTGTTAGAGGATGGTTTTAGAAATGAGT
Source organism: Psychrobacter sp. TB20-MNA-CIBAN-0197 (assembly GCF_040309765.1). Lineage (NCBI taxonomy): Bacteria > Pseudomonadati > Pseudomonadota > Gammaproteobacteria > Moraxellales > Moraxellaceae > Psychrobacter > Psychrobacter sp. TB20-MNA-CIBAN-0197. The sequence goes on along the minus strand of NZ_JBEOPC010000060.1, from coordinate 1,454 downwards.
TTAATACTGATTTGTTCTCGCATGAAATAGATGAACCTGAGTTTAAAAAACAAATTTCACGCTTCTCAAGCAAAGACCAAACCTCATTACTAAGATTAGCAAAGGAATTAATTCGTATATTCTCTGATCGTCTCAATGTTAGCAATCTACGCCAACTCTCAACACATAAGAATAAGAAGACACTCGGGTCAAATAAACTATTAGAAGATATTTTGGCACAAAAAGTAGGAGTCGATAGAGCTCGCCAAATCTTTGGTGTAATCGCTGGTGCTTATGATATGCGTCTAGGCGATGCACATCCTACTAGTTCTAAAATTGGAGATGCTCTAAAATTAGCGAAAATTGACGAAGACGAGTCTTTCCTTAAGCAAGGCGAACAATTAATTTGTAATTTTGGAGAATCCATTTGGTGGATAGGAAAATTACTTTTTAGTCAGTCAGAGGTTAAATAAGTACCAGACTGTTCCTATAAGGATAATTATGGCAAATACTAGCAGCTCGATGTCTACTATATAGCGCACCGATCACAGATAGAATATATAGGGCAAGTACACAACGAAGTACACTCAGACTATTTTAGCGAGTTGAAACGTTGCTACCATTAGCCCACAACCAAAGCTTCGAATCCTCACTAGGGTGCCATCCTTATGGCTATAAGAATAACTATGCTAAATACTCAACGCAACTGAACTTAATTCGCTCTATTTATCTTATTGACGCTTAGCTATTTACTTACATGGCATTTCCGATTATTATACATCAAATTGATGATAATATATCGGAAATGCCATGTTCTCTTTACAACCATCGTTTGATGCTATTTCAGACAAATTTATTGATGAAAATTCTGAGGTCGTTAGCGCTCTTGCTGCCATTCACCCCAGTCTTACAACTCAACTAGTTTACGAGGTGATTCTGGCCGCTAATGAAAAAACTCAACATGTTGGAAGCTCTTTTCCAGCTAATGCTCCGTTAGCAATGTGGCAATTTCACATTACAGGTTTTCTTAGAGAAAAACTATGTGCTCTTGGTTGGACTAAAGTTGATGGTAAAGGTGGGGTTGCATATGTAATATCGCCGTGTAAGGAGCATGCAATTCGTGTTTTTGCAGGTAACAAGTATGTAGGTTTACGAGATGGAAACGTAAGCAATAGATCAATTAAGGGAAATACCCTTAAAGATGATATTTATCCGCTATTAAACTCTGATAAAGGAACGACCATTTGGACTTTACTTCATTACCGATTTGGTGAGTTAATGAGATTAGAGCTTTCGCAGCCAAAATCATTTGCAAAAGGTAAGATCAATGACTGGGGTACGCGGATCAAAATCCCTGATGTTAAGTTCAACATTCCTACAACACCGCGTATGAAAGAAAAAGTTGAGGTAGGAGTAGTTCCTGTCAAGCGTAAGAAAAAAGCTTAATCAATTCAAGGCTAATATATGTTTAATCC
>NZ_JBEOPC010000059.1:0-2296 GCF_040309765.1 Psychrobacter sp. TB20-MNA-CIBAN-0197 | reverse complement strand
AAAGCGCTACCTAACTATAAAGTTAAGCTATTTGAGCGCAAACCCCTTCACGAGCGACTCATGAGCAAGACTCGTGACTTTATCCAGAAGTTTTATGCTGATATGTAAAAGACTATCCATGATCCTGTGCAACTGCACTTTAACCTAAACCCATCACCAGGGCATCATGGTCAATACACGTTGGCCATTTATGTAATAGCTCATCAGCATCAAAACCTTCTCAGGGGGCAGAGTCAGCTCTTTAGTTGTTCCATTGAGATGAGTTATGCAAGTGATATCATCTGTATAAACCTTAGTCTCTTTATCATAAAACCCAAAAATTCCACCAATCAGCCGAACATCACTCAAAAGCTTTGCATGTTTTTTATCCACTGCCTTACTTATGGCAAGGGTTCCTAATGGCTTATCAGCTATTAGCATCAGAGTAACGAACTGCATCACACGATCATATAATTTTGGATTTTCCATCATCTCATTGTAAAAAGCGTATGCTTGATCGCTTGTGCAGAAGTTTTCAAACAAAGTAAATGCACGAGCTACCATTTCCGCAACGCTATGATCATCTTCTGCAAATTTAATGGCTATCGTATTTCTTGCAAGTGGCAGCATCACAGATAAAGCGCCTTCACTATCTGCCACTACACCATCGACCATATACGGCTCTATATTTGCATCAAAGCTTGATAGCGCAGCTTTGTGGCTTTCAATAAACATAACCTATTACCCATGATAGTTTGGATTACTTCCACCAGTAGCATGACTATTGTCATCTAGTAGCGAATCCTGTTCTCTATAATTAGCCAGAGAGTCAGATTGCGTTTGGTTATTGCTATCAGTATTTCTGCCTTCAACGCCTGTATTTTGATCAGTAGCTTCTTTATTATTTTCTTTTACGTTGGCTAAAAATGGATCCTCTTCCTCACCCAATCCTATATCACCACCTAAACTCTCGATCATACTTTTGAATAAAAACTTATCTGATTTCCTTGTTAAAAAATCTGGAAAGTGAATGGCGAAGTAATCTCGAATCATTTGCTCAGTTTCACCTTCAGTTGCCAATACTTGACCCAAAAATGCCCCCATTAGAATCTTCTGCTTGTTTAATCGTTTATCCAGCTTCACCTGCTGAACCTTAGCTTGGCGTTTTAACTCTTCTAACCGTTGACGCTCTTTTAGCTCATTAGAGTCTTGACTATCAAAAATAGACATAGGTGCTTTATTATTAGATACTGACATCAGATTTACCCTTATCGATTAAATTTTACTCAGCATAGCAAGCACCTCACTATCATTCAATCGCTTGTGGTAAGCTTTAACACAACCGCATCAGACACCTCAGATATATTATTTTAGTATTTGATGGTGGCGTCTCCCTGACTAAGGGCGAAGTAACGACTCAAAATTTAATCTATCCACTTCGTTACTATCTTAATTTTGAATCCTTCTTCGTTGGGGAAACCCCAAACCCCGCACACCACAAAAAGCGGTGGTGTGAAAAAAGCAACAATAGCAGGTGGCTCTTTATGACGATGGTACATATTGCGACAAAGGCGATTTCTCGAAAATCAGGGCAGTCAGCTGTGGCGTCGGCGGCCTATCGTGCTGGGGATGTGCTTGATGATGCCAAATATGGCAAGACGCATGACTATAGTAAAAAGTCTGGGGTTATGAGTAGCGATATTGTTTTACCATTTTCGCTAAAGGCGCTGGGTGTGAGTGTGGATCGAGAGACGCTTTGGAATACCGCTGAAGCGGCAGAGACACGTTCGGACAGTCGGGTGGCGCGTGAGTGGCTGATTAATTTGCCGTATGAGTTAGACGAATATGATCGGCATCAGCTGGCCATCAACTTTGCCCAAAAGCTTTGCTACGATATGGAGGTGATTGCTGATGTGTGTATCCATCGTCCGGTGATGAAATTGCCTTTTGATCCTAATGTACCGCCAAGCTCTAAGTATTTGCGTGAGGGTGAGGAGAACCCTGATCCCCGTAATTTTCACGCGCATATTTTAGTCACTACTCGAGCGCCTACCATTGGACCGAATAAAACCTTGGCGTTTGATCCAAAGCTTAAGACCCCGTTTGAGTGGTCCAACAAAAAACGTAAGGCGCATGATCTGCCGTCATCGATGCAAGAGATTAAGCGTGTTCGGGAGATGTGGGTAGATACCGCCAATAAAGTGTTGGCGCAGCATCATCTGCCATTGATGGATGCGCGCAGTTATAAGGATCAGGGGCTTGATCAGCAGCCCACCATTAAAATGGGCGTTGAGGCGACGGCAATGGAGCGCCGAGG
>NZ_JBEOPC010000058.1:0-2324 GCF_040309765.1 Psychrobacter sp. TB20-MNA-CIBAN-0197 | reverse complement strand
GTTGATGCAGATAGCGGTGATGTGCTAGATAGCTCTAAGCTTGAGATCACAGTTAACGCAGTTGCAGTGGTTGTTAATCTGGGAGTTACGAAAGCTGAGGCGATTGAGACCACAGACAACAGTGACACGCTTGAATTTGCAGTTACTCAAGCGTTCAAGAGCGATAAAGACACCACGGTTAAAGTACAACTAGACAAGGTTGGCAGCGCCGGTATCACGGCAAGTGATATTGCAAGCATCACTTATACAGATGCAACAGGTGAGGTGACCCTAACAGACCCATCTGCTATTGAAAGCTTCTTAACCAATGGTGCAGCCGTTGTGATAACAGCGGGCAGTAAAGAGGTGCCAGTTGTCTTTGAAATTGCAGACGACAGTGTTTATGAAGGACAAGAGACACTAACCTTAAATATTAGTGATGCCCGTAATGATAATGGTGCAAGCATTGGTGATAATGCTCAGTCAGGTACTATTAATGATGAAGATGGCACAGACCCTCTAAATCCACTAGATAGCGTCACGGTATCTATCGTAGATACGATTGATACGGTTAATGAAGGCGATACTGGCAGCTTCCTAGTTGAATTGCGTGACGCTAATGGTGATCTGATTAACGCGATTACCGATGTCACTGTAGAAGTGACTTATAGTGGTGTTGCTGCAAACGGTGATGACTTCACTGGCAGCGCGACAGTGACAATCCCAGCAGGTTCAAGTAGCTTTAATCTTGACTTGCAGACCCTTGCAGATAACCTAGTTGAAGGCGATGAGATTGTAAATATCACTATCTCAAATCCGCAAGGTGGCGGCTTTGAAGCCATTGAGGTTGATGCCAACGCTGACACTGCAGACATGACCATTGTTGATATAGACACAGCTGAGATTACTGTGGGTGATGCGGTGGCCGTTGAAGGTGGAGACTTAGTTCATACCATCACCATCTCAACACCAAGTGATAAAGCTGAGACGTATGTCTTTAGCATTACTGAAGGTACAGCGACTGAAGGCGCTGACTACACCAATGCGCCCGTCTTTAGCAACCCAGACATTGTTTATGACCAAGCTGCCGGCACTATCACCGTACCAGCGGGCGTTACTGAATTTACGGTTAGCTATCCAACCATTGATGACAACATTGCTGATGATGGTGAGACCACCACAGTAACTGTTGACGGTAAGACTGGCACAGGCACCATCAACGACGAAGATGGCACAGATCCTATGAATCCGGTAGAGGGTGTGACTGTTTCTATCGTAGACAATGTTGACACTGTTAACGAAGGTGACACTGGTAGCTTCCTAGTTGAATTGCGCGACGCTAATGGCGATGTGATTAACGCGATTACCGATATCACTGTAGAAGTGACTTATAGTGGCGTTGCTGCAAACGGTGATGACTTCACTGGCAGCGCGACAGTGACAATCCCAGCAGGTTCAAGCTCAGCGCCTCTTGATTTAGTAACGATTCAAGATCAGCTGTCAGAGGGTGATGAGATTGTGAATATCACTATCTCAAATCCGCAAGGTGGCGGCTTTGAAGCCATTGAGGTTGATGCTAACTCTGACACAGCAGACATGACCATTATTGATGGAGATAAGTCTGTTGTTGATATCAACGCAACGAAAGAGACAGCGATTGAGGGTGTAGACAACACCTTGATCTTCACTGTATCACAGCAAACAAAGAGTGACTCAGACACCACAGTACTTGTAAAACTAAATCAAACAGATAGTAATATCGAGCCGCAAGACATTTATGCTATTAGCTATACTAAAGCTGATGGCACACCAGTGACCTTAACGGATCCTGTTGATATTGCTTACTTCCTGAAGAATGGTGATACGGTTACTATTCCAGCCGGTCAAGACAAAGCACCTGTAATTACAGTGATTGTTGCAGACGATGCTATCTATGAGAAATCAGAAGACATGGTGCTTGAGATCAGTAACCCTGTCTCTGCAGGTAATGGCATTGTTGAGATTGGTCAAGCATCTGACACGGGTACCATTTATGATGAAGACCGAGACCAACAAGGTGATCAGCTAGGCGACTTTAATGATGGTGATGAGACGGAAGTTACCGATCAAGGTCAGCCAGTTGACGGCAATCTATTAGGCAACGCGTCTGAGACAGATGCTGACATCACGTTGAACGTTAATAATGTTCAAGTAGACATTGATGGTGATGGCACCCCTGATGAGATTACTGTTGGCACACCAGTTGATATCGTTGACGCTGATGACAATCCGGTAGGCTCTCTAACAGTGAGCCCTGATGGCAGCTACACCTTCACGCCAGATGGCGACTTTACCGGTGACGTTCC
>NZ_JBEOPC010000057.1:0-2683 GCF_040309765.1 Psychrobacter sp. TB20-MNA-CIBAN-0197 | reverse complement strand
TATGATCTTAGAATGAAGCTGTTTGCTGGTATCATTAATTCCGAGCTTAAATTATGACTTTTGCAAGAGGTCTAGTAATAAAATTCTTCATTTCATTTCTGAATGTGTCTGTATCCCGCTTACCCTCGCCTGACAAACGATGGTAATTATTATAGTCCGCTTCAAATTTCTTTGAGCGCACGATAGGAGGCTGCGCAAAATTCATCCCAGTAGTGCTATGACATTTTTAGAGTGTATCGACTATATAAGGGTAAGACTTTTTAATGCGGCACTTTGTTTTTTTCTAAGATTATGTATTTGTTTGATAGTTAGCTGAGCATGTGACACTATATTATCCTTTTGTTATTTCAATAAATAATTTAGGCGGTATTCAATGTCTTTATAATAATGGCCCTGTCCAGAGCTTTGAAGTACTGGTTTTTGTCATCTACCACTTAGCACGTCACGCCTTCGTCTAGCCACTTCAAAATCATCCTGCGTTCACTCGCATACAATTATGCATTGGGTTTTGGGATATAGAATGAGAGAGTATTTGTATTAATCATATATCACCTTCCAGTTCGCATTTTTATAAACACACTTGAGTATAAAAAGTATCTTTCCGTATAGAGCAGCTATGACGCTAGTTCTTTTTATTTGTACTGATCAATATTCACTTGTTTATTCATTACGCTTACTTTCCAAAAATATCATATCAATTATAATCAACGCTACACCGACACAGACACCTATATCTGCAACATTGAAAATAGGATAATTCCAGACATCAGCATAATGCACATGGATAAAGTCAACCACTTTGCCAATTCTTAAACGATCGATTAAGTTGCCAATCGCACCGCCAAGCACTAAGGCCAACCCCATAGACAATAGCTTGGCTGTACGTGGCGCTTTGATTAAATAAATCGTTAAAAAGATAGCCATTACAAAAGCTAAGCCTGAGAAAAACCATTTCTGCCAACCGCCAGCGTCGGCTAAAAAGCTAAATGCTGCCCCATAGTTATAAGCGAGTGTCCAGTTGAGAAATGGTTCAATGACCGGTACGGGGTCATTGAACGCTAATTTGGTTTGGGCCAACCACTTAGTCCATTGATCAAGTATTAACACCATTATCGCCAACAAATACCAGATAAAAGCGCGACTGCCATTGGCAACCATTTTTGGCATTTTATCCAACTTACCTTTAGGTGTTATCGAGTTGCCTGAAGTCACGTACATAGCTTTAGGCGTATGATTCATGGTTTTAGAGTCAATCGATTGATGAGTACTACTCACAGCTATAGGTACTTTATTGTCAGCAATATTAGTACTAGCCGATTCAACGCTATTCAATTTAGTACTATCTAATCTGTCGGTAGATTCAGTCATAGTTGTTTTCTTTATCTGTGTTTATACAATGAACAATGTTAAACGTATATGTTTTTGGTATACGACTATTAATCGCGCCACTTTTATAAACGGCTCCACTTACCGCTCTGGTGTTATGAAACTTACGGTAATAATTTTTTATTAGGGAATCTGTTGATTGATTTCAACATTAACCTGAGTCTGTTCAGCGCTAATCACTATAGGATTACCCGATAAGTCGCCTGACTCTGCTATGGCATTACCGCTATGACTAATACGAGCAACGACTGCTAACTGAGTTTTGTCACTACGAGCTGAATTTAACGTGCGATCTGGCATCATCGCATCAAGATTGCTTAAGCGGATACTAGCCTCACCTTGCTTGATAATACTAATGGGTAAACGTTTGGCGGCAAACGGTGGACCTCCTTTAACGTCACGTATCGCAACAAACAACACATCATCAGCTTTCACTAACGGTAATAAATTAGCGTTAATTTTCACTGTCACGTCAATACCTTCTAGCGCTTGCTTTTCTTGCGTGCTAACGTAGTTGCTTAACTCATCTAAGCTTGCTAAAGCTTTAGTATGATCACCTGGTTTGGCCACAATGCTGCCTTGTAAGCGTTTAATCCAACCTTGCGCTTGGGCAAAGTTACTACTACGAGTCTCACCCATTGCCATGAGCATTTGAGCCCGTTCATGCTGCGGATTCTTAGCTAATATAGCTTGTAATACACGGCGAATATTGGCGTCTAACTGACCTTCATTAACGAAAAAGCTAGTCTGAGCATAAGTGGTGGCGATTTCTTCATTTTCAGGAGCTAAACGATAGGCACGAGATAAGGCTTCCAGCGCAGAATCAGTTGCCTCCATAGATAAGAAAAGCTCGGATAGGCGCATCCAGCGATTAGGATCATCAGCATTACGATGAACATTGGTTTGCATGGCGCTAATCAGTTGACGACCATCTTCAAACGCCCATGATGGCGGCTTGTCAATTTTAGCTGTCAATAGGTCGTCAGCCACTTGTCCTACTTTGTCCTCAGCTGTCCACAAATCAAACACGGGCGTACGATTGCCTATTAGTAAATACGCCATTGCAGCCAATATTGGGATCCAAGCTGCGACAATTAAACGGCTTTTGACATCAGGGGTGACCATAGGTGTTATCTGACGCTGCACATCTAATAGCTGACGCTCCAGTTCCAGCTTTTGATTTTGATAATGGCTATTATTAATAGTACCGCTGTCTTTATCTGTTTGTAGCTCAGCTAAACGTTCGCGAAATACTGCAACATTAATATCTAGCAGTTGATTGTCTATTGGTTTGGAC
>NZ_JBEOPC010000056.1:0-2878 GCF_040309765.1 Psychrobacter sp. TB20-MNA-CIBAN-0197 | reverse complement strand
GCTTGATACAGTGATACGGTCTTGATGACGCGATGGGCGATGAAGTCGGCATGACTAATCACATCAAATCCAAGGAATGCACTAAAGCGTTTGTGAGTATTTTTTTACTCATAAACGCTTTAGGGTGAGTGTTCCTTGAAATCTGCTCAAGGCTCCAAAATCAGCATAAATTTACTTAGGCTAATTTAAATAGTATATAGCCCACTAGGCTATATACTATAAGACTTCAGAGAAAAATTTAGAATAGTTCTTATACAACAGTCATTTATTCAGTGAGTCGATATTGTCATAGTTGATTCATAAGCTTAGTGTGAATAGAACGAGATCTACGCTTTAGGTAAAGTCTCTTCCTAGCTCATAACTATTCTTTATCTTGGAACCTTGAATACTTTTATTTAATCAACATCCAAGGCGTTATCTTTGTTTTGAATAAGTATGAGATCATCTTGAGCTTTCTTGAGTTTATTTTGTAACACAGTCACTTGTTCTTGTTCTGATAGGTGACGGCTCGATAGCTCGCCATATTGCTTATTCAATATACTATGTTCAGCTTCAAGTTTAGCCTGTATTTGAGTCAGCTGCTCATAAAGTCCTGATAGCTTATCACGTTCAGCGGTGACCGCCTTTAGCTCTCCTTTGATCTCTGCGGTAGCAGTTTGTATCTCATTGCGTTCAGCTGTGACCGTCTTTAGCTCTGACTTAGTGGCTTTAAGCTCCGCCTTTAAACGTGCAATCTCTGCTTTATCGCTATCAGCTGTAGCTTTAAGCGTGGCTACCTCACCAAGACTACTAGTAAGCTCTACAGATTGCTTATCTAATGCGCTACGTGTCTCTACAAGCTGTGATTGTGCTGTTTCTGCTTTAGTTCGTTCAAGCTCTAATTGATGCTTAGTATCTGATAGCGTCTGTTTGGTAGCATCATGGTCAGCTGTGGCTTGCTGAGCGCTTTTAGTTGCTGCTTCCGCAGTAGTGGCCACTTCGTCCAGCTGCTGTAGTAGATCTGCTTGTTCACCCTCTAAGGTTTTAACTGCTTCTTGCGCTTCGTCCGTCTCTGCTTGTGCCTTAACCTTAACCACCTCTAGAGCTTCACGCTCCTTAGACAGCCTATCGTTCGCCATATCAATAGCTGTCTGCCACATATCAGCGCCAAGCGTGTGCAAGCGTCCAGTGATACCGCTAGGTAAATCCACTTGTTGTAGCTCTTGCTCTTCCTGCTGTTCTCGCTTCCAACTCTGCATAGCATCACTAATGGTAGTGAATGAGCCACCGCCTAGCGCCTTACGCACCTCTGCCAGTGTCGGCTTGATCCCTTGCTCCTGTAATCGGTCAGCTGCTGCATGAATATCTTGTGTGGTGAGTGCCATGATTTTGTATTCCTTGATAGTGCATTGTAGTATGTTGTATATAGTATAATACAATATACAACATACTACAATACAAGGTGTAAAAAAACCCCAAGTCGTCTTGAGGTTATAACTTGTTGGCTAAGACTTAATGATCAGTTAGGTATTCTTCTAGGGCATCATTGATCATGTCCTGATAGTTACCGCCTGTCTGCTTGGCTCTGTCCTTAAACTTAGCAAGAATGCTTGGGCTGATAACACTGGCTTCTGTAGTAAGCGTTTGTGGTTTGATACTGCCACGGATCGCGCCTGACCAGTCGGTGATTTCTGGAATGTCCGATAGATCAATGTCGTCATCGCTAAGCGTTGCTAAGTACTCTAAGTCCGCTTGCTGCTTAGCCGTTAATGGCGGCAACTTATCTATGTGATAACTAACCTTGTTCATATTGTCTCCTTTCAATCTTTATGGCACGCCTGGCAGAGATAATGCGTATAACCTCAGGCCATAGATTTCAAACACTGCAAAAGCATTGGCCTTTGACTCTTAAGTAAGCCATATATCATAATTGGTAGTAAACATAGTAATTACCTACCTTGACTGACTTTTGGTAAGTAGCTCTCAAGCGCTTTGTTTGGCTTGTTAAAGCTTTCAGGTTCCCGCTGTATGAGGTTAATCATTTCACGCTTAAAAATATCAGTACTCATTTTACCGTCATAGCTTAAACCTGGGTGATCGTTATAGTCGTTCATAAACTGCACATTATCAACAATTGATTTGATCTTATCTTCTGACAATTTACCGTCTTTACCAGCAATTTTATCTAATAACTTTTTGTGAAATTTGAGCTTTAAGCCTTTATAGCCCTTCCCTCTTGCTTTTTTTTGATACTCTACACTGACTTTATAATTCGTATTTTCATTTATATCATTGATAGCTGTTTCAATAACATATCTTCGCAACTCACTAAATTGCTTATACTTATCTTTAACACACATTACGTGTTTAAACTCTTCTATCGTAAACTCTTTGCTGTACTGGTATTGATTAACCCACATTACCACCAATTCATACATTTTTATTGAATGAATACTCGATAACTCACCTATTTCTAATAGCTTGTATTTAGTGAAATTAGCTTTAAGTTGCGTCAAATATGGCAGTATTTTATTTGCGAATGATAATACGACTTCTCCGTTATCCGGATCATAGACAATACTACTAACAAGCCTTGTTTGAAGCGTTTTATTCTCGGGCAAGCTCATAACAATATCGACGTCATATAAACGTTTGCTTGCGTTCTCTATGTCACGATAAACATTCTGTTCGTTCTTAGACTTCTTACCAAAAAACAATGATTTAATATCATCAACTGTTACTTTATATTCTGTGTCTTGCGTGACATTTGGTGCATCAGGCCTACTATCAATCTGACTAATACAAGCAAGCATGAGCTCTTTATCCGTCTTTTGCATTGTGTACGTTGCTAGGATTAAATCATTTGACTGAACAACTAAGTTATTTTCCATTTCAACTC
>NZ_JBEOPC010000055.1:0-3560 GCF_040309765.1 Psychrobacter sp. TB20-MNA-CIBAN-0197 | reverse complement strand
GTATCAAGCTACGGTTGTTAAGATTACGGCTGATAGCACCGCCTAGACACGCTCTTAACCGCTACTGTGCTGTCATACGCTAGCAAGGGCCTAAACCCAATATACCGCTACGATATGCACGAGTAACCACTCATTGCGTTGCTCAATATGTCTAGAACCCCCTGTCGAGAGCTTTACCCTTCTGTCAAACGCAGTCGTCGCCGAGGCCTGCCACCCATTTGACGGGTAACAATTACAGAGAGAGCAGCACAAGGAGGTAACGAGCGAACAAGCAGTTTTTAAAATGTATAGTGAATAAGGTTGATATGAAAGCATATTTTGGATAAAATGCACCTACACGGGCATTTAATGCTGTTCAAATAACGCAGTTCAGGTGCTTATTTGTTCGTTACAGTGTGCGTCAACACGCTGTAACCGTTAGCTATATTTAAAACTAAATGCCTCTGGGAGTCAACTCCCAAAGGCATTTTTTTGTTTGTCATGTAGATTGGGTTTTTATTATCTACTTTTTCATTAGATTGCTTAGGCTTTTTTTGTCGTCATTTAGCGTAGGTATTTCAACCATTTTGAAGTTAGCACTTAGTACATCCTCACAAGACGTTAAGTTTCTGACAATACTGGGATAGTTTACTATGAAGACCGGCTTAGTCGTCAGATGCAAGGTTTTACACGCGCTGTTAAGAAGCGGTAAATCATCTTTCTGAGAGAATACGATAATGAAAAGACAAACCTACACTCCTGAGATTAAAGAACGCGCCGTTCGTATGCTGATTGAAGCATTAAACGATTACACCTTTATGTGGTCATGTCATAAAAAGCACACTAATGAAACTATACTAACCAACATTCAAGACTAAGCTACACATACTAAAGAGCTTGAACATGAGAACAAGAAGCTTACGTAAGCCAGTTAGATTACAGTAAAATCCGCTTTTTTCGCCCAAGGAGAGATAGGACACACAATCAAGTTGTGGCTCAGTTTATTGATAAAAATAAGTGTGTCTACGGTATTAGAGCAATATTGACTGTGCAATATAGAAAATATGCAATAAACTTATTTTCTACCTTTAATAAAATGCAGCAACCTAAACAAGGGTAAATTATGAGTAATTCAGATAACCACAGTCATCAAGCTCCAGACCCTAAAAATATGAATAAAGCTTTTTATTTTGGGATTGGTCTAAATTCTGCATTTACGCTCATCGAGTTTATAGTGGGCTATTCAACTAATTCATTAGCTTTAATCGCAGACGCTAGCCACAACTTAAGTGATGTTGCCAGTTTAATAATCTCGTTAATTGGAATGAAATTAGCACAGAAAGCATCTACTACGCTTTATACCTATGGCTACAAAAAAGCTTCTATAATGGCGTCTCTTATTAACGCCATATTGTTAGTTGCAATCGTTATAGGTATTGCGTATGAGGCCTTGGGTCGATTTGATACGATACCGGAAGTTGCAGGAAAAGTTATTATTATTACAGCTCTAATAGGTGTATTTATAAATACTGTTTCTGCTTTTGCATTCTACAAAGGTCAAAAAGACGATATTAATATCAAAGGTGCTTTCTTGCATCTAATGGTAGATGCATTGGTCTCTTTAGGTGTCGTTATCTCGGGCATTATTATTTACTATACAAGTTGGAATATCGTTGATCCTCTAGTTAGCTTGATTATTTCAGTCGTTATACTGTTATCGACTTGGGGTCTACTAAAAGAGAGTATCAAGCTTGCTATCGACGGAGTACCTCAAAATGTTGATCTCAGTAAAATCACTGCTATCTTAGAGAGCTATAATTTTATTCAAAACTTTCATCATTTACATATCTGGGCTTTGAGTACCACTGAGAATGCTCTTACAGTTCATATTGTACCGAAGACCGATATAACGCTTGAAGAGACTATTACTATGAAAGAAAACATCAAGGAAGATTTGGCGCATCAGAATATACAACATGCAACTATTGAATTTGGTACTAAGGCAGATGACAATCAAAAATCGCGTGCATTAAATGAAAGTATCAACTAAAAGATGATAGACCGTATATAGCTATCTCTTTTTAAGTATGAGGCGCGTGCCTTATGTCAACATAATTTTTTCAATCAGTTCTTATGTGATCAATAGTTTAAAACTTTTATATTTACGTGCGTTAGGACGTTACCTAGAAAAAATAAAAAACTTACGCTGATTAAATTATTATGATTAAGTTTACTATTACCCTCGTCTTCTAAGTGTGGTTAGACCTTTGCCAAAATAGCTTAGTAGTAATAACAGAGTTATTATTATCAAGATAGGATAATTTCCCATAAGCATAAAGGGCGTGTTACCAACCCGTGCCTGTATCTCACCACGTAGTACAGTACGCTCAAACTGCGGTGCGCGTTTTACAATACGACCTTTATGGTTAATGATAGCGGTAACACCAGTATTGGTCGCTCGAATAAACCAGCGCCCGTTCTCAAGCGCGCGCATTTGTACCATTTGCAAATGTTGCAATGGTCCTGCTGAAGTGCCAAACCAGGCATCGTTAGAGACGGTCAACAAAAAGTCAGTATCGATGGCATTTTTACGCGTGGTATCTGGATAAGCTACCTCATAACAGATAGCCGTCCCTATATTGTGTTCACGCACCTTTAGCGGTGACTGCTGATCACTACCACGACTATAGCTCTTAATATCCTGACTACCGGCCAAACTTGGGAAAATATCGAGCACGCCTTCAAATGGAATATACTCTCCAAAAGGCACTAGACGCTGCTTCTTGTATAGGCCTTCCGCTTCTACACCTCGAGCAATCACGCTATTGTAAAATGGGGGATACTTATCCGTACTGGCATTGAATGCCGCTTTATCCTTATAAGGGATACCAGTTATCCATGTCGTATTGGTCGCATTGGCCATTTCTATCATTTCACTAATAAAGCCCGCAGCCTCATCCTGAAACATCGGAATAGATGATTCAGGCCACACCACCACATCACGTCCCCACTCAGTGCGCGTTAACTTCGCATAAATCTTTAGCGTTTCTACTTGATATTGCGTCAGCCACTTTATATCTTGTGAAATATTACCTTGAATCAATGACACTGACAGATCAGGTGTGCCCTTAGGTTTTGTCCATTGCGGATTGACCAGCCATAATGATGTGCTAATGGCTAATAACAGTACAGAAACGACGGCATAACTACTGCGTCGAAGCAGTAGCTCTACTAAACTTGCAGCCAATAGTATGGCAACAAAAGAGACGGCAAAAACACCAGCAACGGGTGCTAAGGACGATAACCAATACTCTTCAGTAAATGCATAACCAACAAATAGCCACGGAAAGCCTGTGAATAACCAAGTTTTTAACCATTCTTGTAGCACCCAAAGAGCAGCAAATGAAAAGGGTTGTTTGCCTACCATACGGTTAAAGACTAGTGTTAAAAATCCATGAAACAGTCCCATACCGAGACCCATCAATCCAATCATAATCAATGCGAGCCACGTTGGAGTATCGCTATAATCATGGATGGCAGTATAGAGCCAAAAGCCGCCGACGCACCATAGCCCCATACCG